>JAGOCL010000015.1 GCA_017998755.1 Spirochaetota bacterium
GATCAATACGGCGTTATCTCAAATAGATCAAGTAACCCAAGCAAATACGGCGAACGCCGAGGAATCTGCGTCGGCGGCGGAGGAACTTGCGAGTCAATCGGAACAGTTAAAGTCGATGATAGCGCGTTTTAACTTGAGAAGTTAAATTGAGTAGTTATTAATATTTTTCAGAAAGAAAAGTAATAACATAAAATATAGAAATATATTGACAGATGAGTTTTTACATAATATACCTATAAGTAGTACGATTGGGATAAAATTATGAGATATTTTAGGTTGATAATATTTATTATTCTTGCGACGATTATCAATAATTTAATTATTTTAATCTTCAAAAATAATTTGGTAGTCCCGTTGATTTTGATAAATATTATAACAATATCTGCGTTTATATTCTTTTTTAGGTATAAAAAAAATTACAATAATGAATTAGAATTGTTAAAATCGAAAAACGACTCAAAAATAACTCAATATATTAAAAATTATACAATTTTGGAAGGATTCATTCGTAAAAATATCGAAGGAGACGATTTCTTTTCAATAACTGAAAACGTCGCGTTTGAAAACGAAGACGCTTTGGTAAATTATCTTGAAAATTTCAAAATTAAGGATAAAGCAGATTTATTACAAGAAAGTATAGTCAAGAATATAAATATTGAAAATTCTTATCATAAGATTCCTGTTATAAATCAACTGCTCGAACAGTCGATATGTAAAACCGAAACCGCCGCGATGGAATTGATCGAAGTTTTTGACAATTTACAAGACGACGTTAAAAAAAGTTATATATCAAGTAAAAAGAATATGGAAATCTTATCAAACGGAATCGGCGGTAAGGGATTTGAAGAGATAATAACAAACTCCAAAAATGCGATCAACGATTATCAAGACATGGTAAATAACCTTATAACAATAAATGATAATAATCAAAGCAAATTCAACAACGTCAATTTGTGGGTAGATAAAATATTTAACATTCTATTAGAGATAAATAATATTTCTGCAAAAAACAAGCTTATATCAATAAACACTTCTATTGAAGCGGCAAGATTTGGCGGCGAAGGAAGGGGCTTTCAAATATTGGCAAAGGAAATGAGAACTTTAAACGAGCATATTGACAAACTAACGGGCGAAGTTAATAATAATATGAAATCGTTTAAGAAGTTTATCGAAGAGATTATAAAAGACTGGAACTTAAAAAATAATGAAATTATTGATAATATAAAGAATAACAAAGATAACTCGGATAATATTAATAATCTTTTGAATTCTTCGTTTGATTTAATTAATGATACGTTTAAAAATTCGTTTCTGTCTATTGAAAATATTGAAAATAAACTCAATAGAGCTATATCCTCTCTACAATTTCAAGATATTACGAGACAACAGATAGAAAGCGTTATGAAGATTATAACTACAATTAGAGACGATATTTCTGAATATTATAACAACCTTATTTTAAGCGGAATTGATATAAAAATCTCTCAAAATAATAATTATATCGATAAAATAAAGAATGAAGTATTGAAAACTGTCAAACACTTTGACGAAGAACAAATTTCAAACGTAATGGAGGGAAAATAATGAAATTTTTATTAGTCGACGATTCTTCAACGATGAGAAAGATTGTCGGGTTGGCGTTAAAATCCGGCGAATATTTATTTGAAGAGGCGGAAAGCGCCGAGATCGCTCTAGAAAAAATTAGCAAAGAAAAGTACGATTTTTTCTTAATCGACGTTAATATGCCCGGTATGAATGGGATAGAACTAACTAAAAAAATAAGGGGTATGTCAAATTATCAAAAAACTCCTATAATAATCCTTACAACCGAGAAAGAAGAGAGCTTTATTAGTCTTGGCAAGTCTGCGGGGGCAAACGATTGGATTGTGAAGCCTTTTCAAAAAGAAGTTTTATTAGAACAAATAAAGAAGTATTTAGCATAAAAATATACCAGCGAGGTTTTGAAAATTTATGGAGAATATTAACTCCGCTACTAACAGTACGCTATTAAATATTTCCGATAAAGAATTTAAATTATTATCGGAATTAGTTTATGAAAGAAGCGGAATTAATTTAACCGATAAGAAAAAAGCTCTTTTACGCGCAAGATTAAACAAAGTAGTTAAAGAGTTGGGATTAAACAGCTTCAAAGAATACTACGAATACATTTTATCCGATAAAACCGGCGAATCAATAACTCTGTTACTTGATAAAATTTCAACCAATCATTCATATTTCTTTAGAGAATCCGGGCATTTTGATTTCTTGACAAACGGAGCTCTGCAAGAAATATTGACAAATAAAAGAAATGAGAATTCAAATTCATTAAAAATATGGTGCGCCGGATGCGCAACCGGAGAAGAACCGTATACGCTTGCTATGGTTTTGAAAGAATATTTTAATAAAGAGATAATAAATTGGGACGTTAAAATATTGGCTACAGATATATCTTATCCGGCTTTAACTCAATCTCAAAATGGTATTTATCAAAAGGAAAAAATAGATCCGATTCAACCTCTTTACCGGAATAAATATTTTAAAAAATACGACGACGAAAAATATCAAATTGATGAAAATATTAAGAAAATGATACTTTTTAAAAGATTAAATCTAATGGATGAAAATTATCCGTTTAAAGGGAAATTTGATATTATTTTTTGTAGAAATGTGATGATCTATTTTGATAAAATTACCAAAGACAGCTTAATAAACAAATTCTATAGATATCTCAACAATCAAGGTTATCTTTTTATAGGTCATTCGGAATCAATATCAAGAGAAACGACTCCCCTGAAGTATATTAAACCGTCGGTATATAAAAGAGTAAATATCTAAATATGAAAAGAATTAAGGTGTTAATAGTAGACGATTCGGCTCTTGTCAGAGACATTTTAGAAAAAGGGTTATCTCTTGATAAAGAAATAGAAGTAGTCGGAAAAGCGGCCGACGTTTATAGCGCGAGAGACAAAATTGTATTTCTCGAGCCGGACGTGTTGACGCTCGACGTAGAGATGCCGAGAATGGACGGCGTGGAATTCTTGCGACGGCTGATGCCGCAGTATCCCTTACCGGTCGTCATGGTGTCTTCTATGACTAAAAACGGCTCTAAAGTTACATTGGACGCGCTGGACGCCGGCGCTGTTGATTTTGTTTTAAAACCTTCCGTGAAAATCGGAGCCGGTTTAAATGAAATGATGGAAGAACTAAGAGAAAAAGTAAAGAACGCTTCTACAATAGACGTATCGCGTTGGAAAAATAGTAAACCTTTAAAAATTAGAGAAAATCAGAATAAATCTTCAATTTTACACAATTCGACAGATAAAGTTATCGCTATTGGGGCTTCTACAGGAGGAACAATCGCTCTTACAAAAATAATAAACGAATTTCCTCCGGATATACCCGGTACTGTTATAGTTCAACATATGCCGCCGGTTTTTACTAAAATGTTTGCCGAAAAGCTTAATCAAACGTCAAGCGTTGAAGTTAAAGAAGCCGAAAATAACGATAGAATTATAACAGGAAGAGTATTAATTGCGCCCGGCGGATATCATTTGGAGGTCGTTAGATCGGGCGGATACTATATAGCTCAGATATTTGAAGGAGAAAAAGTAAACGGCCATACCCCTTCGGTCGACGTACTTTTTAATTCGGTTGCTAAAAACGTCGGTTCCAACGCTATAGGATTATTGCTAACCGGTATGGGTAAGGACGGAGCCGGCGGCTTGTTAAATATGCGGAATTCCGGAGCTCGAACTTTTTCTCAGGACGAAGCGTCTTCTGTGGTGTTCGGAATGCCGATGGAGGCCTTCAAAATAGGCGCCAGCGAGAAACAGATAAATCTGAAAGACGTCAATAATGCGTTGTTGAAAACTATTGAAGAGATGAGAAAATAAATAGGGCTTAAATAATGAATATATTGATAGTAGACGATGAAGAAGAATGTAGCGCCGCTTTAAAAGGGTTTATAGATAAACTTCCGGGTTGCGCCGCTTATACTGCAAATAATGGAATAGCGGGATATTCATTAATTAAAGAGAATAAATTTCAATTAATATTTTCCGACGTCGATATGCCGCTATTAAACGGATTAGAACTTTTATATCTGGTAAAATCTGGTAATTTCAACGTCCCTCTTGTTTTGATGTCGGGTAAAGAGGATGTTATAAAATCAATTAATGCTATCGATTTAGGCGTTTACGATTTTATGTTGAAACCAATTGATATTATGAGAGTCAAAAAAATTATCGACGAAGTAAACAAACTTGAAAAAGATAAAAAAAATGACGATAATTTAACTATAGATAAATTAAAAGAACTTGACGATAGATTTTGTATAGATTTAAACTCTATAAATATTAATTATGGTAAAGGGGTAGATTTCGGAGATATAAGATTTTTTTCCGACCCGATGATTAGAGTTTATCGAAAGATCCAACGGCTACATAATTTTAAAGATATTCCGGTTTTAATAGAAGGAAAAAGCGGCGTCGGAAAAGAGGTGGCGGCGCGATTCTTACACTACAATGGAAAAGAAAACAACGCTCCGTTTATCGGATTAAATTGCGCGACGATAGGAAAAGACATTTTTGAATCCGAATTATTTGGTTATTCTAAGGGAGCTTTCACCGGAGCGATAAGCGAAGGAAAAGACGGATATATCAGATTAGCTAATAACGGAACCTTATTTTTAGATGAGATAACAGAAATTCCGATGGAATTGCAGTCAAAACTGTTAAGAGTTTTGCAAGAAAACGAGTATTATAAAGTAGGCGGTAGGGAAAAACAAAAGGTCGGTTGTAGGTTTGTTTTTGCGTCAAATAAAGATATTCTACGACTGATACGAGAAGGGAAGTTCAGAGAGGATTTGTACTATAGAATTAATACGTGTAATATCAGAATTCCTTCTTTAAGATATCGAAAGGAAGAAATTATTCCGTTGACTTTTTATTTTATTAATGAGTTTAATAAGAAATATAATAAAAACATTTCAAAAATAGAAGTTTCGTTTCTAAAAAAAATTGTATCGCGCAATTGGAAGGGTAATATCAGAGAATTAAAAAACGCTATCACTAACATTCTTTTATTTAACGAAAATAATATTATAACAGAAGATATGATCAAGATTATCAATAAAAGGACGAATAAAGCTCAATCCATTAAAGATTTTGAAATCCCCGATAAACCTTTTGACATTAATTTATTAATAGAAGATATAGTAAGAAAAACTTTGAAGAAATTTAACGGTAACAAATCGCAAACGGCTAAATTCTTAAATTTATCAAGAATTCAGATGTATAAAAGATTTAAAATTGAAGAATAGAAATAATTAAGTTTATCCATTTCGCTTTAAGTAATTATTTAGCTTTACTTTTTTAGAAAAAGTTATAGAATTAGAAATTCATAAGCTTATTTATCTTAAGGGGTTGGGATATGTCAAGTTATAAATTAAAACATTACACAAAAAAGAAGATCTCCGAAGGCAAGTTTTATCCGCTGGGCGCGACAATTGTCGGGGACGGGGTAAACTTCGCGATTTATTCCGAGAACGCTACGGAGGTTTATTTATTGTTATTCGACGCTCCGGACGCCGATCCGACGGATATAATCCAAGTCGAAAATCGCGACAGAAACGTCTGGCATGTATTTGTTCATAACGTCAAAGCGGGACAGCTTTACGGATATAAAATAGCCGGACCTTATATGCCCCAATACGGGTTGAGATTTAACGAGAATAAACTTCTTACCGATCCTTATTCTAAAGCGTTTTCCGGGAAATACTATAACAAACATAATTTGCTTTTGCCTTACAATCCTTTCGCTCAAGGAAAGGATCTTGTAATGGACAAGACTGACAATACCAAAATAGTTCCAAAATCGATAGTTATCGACGACTCTTTTGATTGGGAAGACGATAAAAGTCCCGACGTGAAATTTGAAGATCTGATAATCTACGAGGCGCACGTTAAGGGACTGACGGCTCATAAATCGTCCAAATCCAAAGCTTCAGGGACATATCTTGGCGTTATAGATAAGATACCTTATTTGAAAGAGCTTGGTATAAACGCTATAGAGTTTTTGCCGGTTCACGAGTATTACAACGAGGATTTTCTTGTCGATAAAAAAATGACTAATTACTGGGGATATAACACCGTCGGCTTTTTTGCTCCGGAGATATCGTATTCCACCCAAAAGCGACCCGGATGTCAGGTCGAAGAATTTAAGACAATGGTAAAAGAGCTTCACAAAGCCGGAATAGAGGTAATTCTCGACGTCGTTTACAACCATACTGCCGAAGGAAACGAACTTGGGGCGACGATATCGTTTAAAGGGATAGATAATCCTACCTATTACGTCCTAACCGGCGACGCGTCTCAACCAAAGAGGTATTATATGAATCATACCGGTTGCGGCAATTCGTTAAACCTTGCCAACCCGGCGGTAATAAGATTGGTAATGGATTCGTTGAGATACTGGGTAAAAGAGATGCGAGTGGACGGATTTAGGTTTGATCTCGCCTCGGTATTAGGTCGGGAAACCAACGGTTTTTATAAGGGGTCGTCGTTTTTCGACGCGATATCGCAGGATCCAGATTTGTGTAAAGTAAAACTGATCGCCGAGCCGTGGGATCTTGGAACTTACGAAGTCGGCAACTTTCCGATAGACTGGGCGGAGTGGAACGGTAAATTTAGAGATAATATAAGGAAATTTGTCAAAGGGGAAGCGGGGCAGTTGAAGGAACTCGGATCGCGGCTTACCGGCTCGGCCGACTTGTATCAGGACGACGGTAGATCGGCGTATAATTCCATAAATTTTATCACATGCCACGACGGTTTTTGTCTGAAAGACTTGGTTTCGTATAACTACAAACACAACGAAGCCAATCTCGAAAACAACAACGACGGTTCGAACGACAATCACTCGTGGAACTGCGGTTTCGAGGGGGAAACGGACGATCATAACGTAAACGCTTTGCGAATCAAGCAGATGAAGAATTTTATTAGCTGTCTTATGTTTTCATTTGGGACTCCGATGTTGCTGGGCGGCGACGAATTTGGACGAACTCAAAACGGGAATAACAACTCGTATTGTCAGGATAACGAAATTAATTGGCTCGACTGGGCGCTGATTGAAAAGAACAAAGATATTTTTAATTTTGCTAAGAAAGCTATACGGTTTAGAAAAGATTATGCGGTTTATAAGAGAAGGAAATTTTTTACCGGACGAGACCAAAACGATAATCTTGTCGCCGATATTCAGTGGTACGGCGAAAATCTAAATTCGCCGGATTGGAATAATCCCAACGCGAAACTGATATGTTGCTTGATCGACGGGAGCGAAGCGCCGACTAAAGAGAAATCCGAATACTTCTTATTCTATATTTTTAACGCGGATCACAACGAACATTCAATTTTGTTGCCTGAAGTAAATAAAAATATGACGTGGAGTAGAGTCGTCGATACCAGCGCCGACGGCGGTAAAGATTTCTTTGAAAAAGGGAGCGAGATAAAACTTAATAATCAATCGAAGTATCTTGTAAATCCGAGAAGCGTCGCGGTTTTGATATTGAAATAATGTTTTTGACAAAATGACACATATGTGATATTTGTTATTGATGAAGAAGATCGCGTTATTAATAATTATTATCGTAGTTCTCATTTCTTGCGGTAACGAGCCGCCGTCGATATCGTTTCCGACTTACAACATTTTGATATATCAGGCGGGATGCTTTGAGAATATTCTGAACGACTATATATACCTTTCGATATATTTTATCCTAAACGACGAGAACGGATTTGAGGATATAAAAGAGGTCAAGATAACTCATATCGACACAGAATATTCATGGATTATAAAGGCTGAAAATCTTTCGAAAGTTGAGTGGAACGACAAAACGTTGTCGGGATTTTCTTTCATAGAGATCGGCAACGCCAAAAAAGTTCTTCTTGGCGATTATCATATCGAAGTTCTCGACAAGTCCGACAATCTTTCCGACGCTATGATGACTGTAGACCCGGAAGGGTACGAGACCGCTAAAGAGTTAGATTTGCCTGAAATTAAGTACCAATTAGCTTTGTCTAAAGATATGAAACAACTTACCGTCGAGAACGACGAGTACGCTTCTTGCGAAATAAAATTTGTCGATAATCCGGCGTTTTTTAACGGCGGTAGAAAAAAGTTTGCTTCCAATGAAAAAATCATACTCAACAATAACAAACCTGTCGACGCCGGTTCGGTTATATCGGTAAGAGTAAATAAAGGCCTTTCGGAAAATATCGTATATTTTTTAAAACCTCTCGACGTAAAAACGCTAAGTTTAGGCGAGTAGTATCGCGCTTAATTAACGGATTTGATCATTTCTTGAGTTTTTTTTGGTAGTCTGATAATATATTTAGCGCTTGTATCGGAGCGATCCTATCAAGATCAAGGTATTTCAAGTCGTTTAGTATTTTTTCGTTATCTTTATTAGCGGGCGGCGCGGAAAAATCAAAAAGATCGTATTGGTTTTTAACGAGTTCTACTTTATTTTGAACTGATTCTTTGTTTTCCAGCTTTGCGAGAATATTTTCGGCAAGCGTAATAGTTTCTTTCGGCATTTGAGCGATTTTGGCGACGTGGATTCCATAACTTTTCTCGGACGGTTTTTCGATTATTTTATGCAAGAATATTATATCCTCGCCGTCCTCGCTTATCGCTACGCTTAAGTTTTTTATCCCTTTTTTATCGGAAAGTTTGGTCAATTCGTGGTAGTGAGTCGCGAATAAAGTTTTCGCCCCGAGATATTTCTTGTCGGTAATATATTCGACGCACGCCCACGCGATCGAAAGCCCGTCGAAGGTCGAGGTTCCCCGGCCGATCTCGTCCATTATTATCAGACTTTTGTTCGTAGCGTTTTTGAGAATATTCGCCGTCTCGGACATCTCCACGAGAAAGGTGGACTGTCCGCGAGCAAGGTTGTCGGAGGCGCCGATTCTGGTAAAAATACGATCGACGACGCCTATTCGCGCTTCCATAGCCGGTACAAACATACCGATTTGCGCGAGTAGTACTATCAACGCCGTTTGACGGAGATACGTCGATTTACCGGACATATTGGGACCGGTAATAATGAAGAAGAAATCCTTGTCGTTATCCGCTTCAAGATCGTTATCGATAAAGTCGTCCCGACCGATTTTTTTTTCAACTACGGGATGCCTCCCTTTTTTTATAATAATAGAATCGCCGTTTGTAACTATCGGTCGTGTATATCTGTTGATCAGCGAGACGTTGGCGTATGAGATTAATACGTCTATTTGAGCAATTATTTTAGCGTTAGTCTGTATTCTTCTTATTTCTTTCAATATTACGTCCCGCGCTTCGAAGAAAATATTTTGCTCGATTAAGTTTATCTCTTCTCTGGCGTTTAATATTTTAGATTCGTACTCGCTTAGCGTCTTACTTGTGTAACGATTGACGTTGACGAGATTTTGCCTTAGGATATACGACTCCGGAATGTTTTTTGATTGAAGTTTGGATACTTCAAAAAAATATCCCAATATCTTGTTATATTTTATTCTTAAAGTCGGCGTATTAAATTTTTCTCGTTCTTCAAGCTCGACGGAGTTCATTATCTCTTTGGTTTTAAAACTCAAATCTCGTAATTCGTCTAGTTTCTTATTATAACCTTCGCGGACTATATTGCCTTCGTTTATTACCGCGGAAGGCTCCTCTTTTATAGTTTTTTCGACGTAATCTATGATATTATCCAGATTTTCTAAAGATTTGTGGAATTCGGCGAGAGGTTTGACGTTTTCGGTAAGTTTATCAATATTTTTACAATAAATCAAGGAGTTTTTAAGACTAACCAAATCTTTGGGATTTGCCCGATCCATAGCGATTCTCGATATAAGGCGTTCGAGATCCATAATATTTTTTATCTCGCGTTCGATTTTATCCATAACGTTTTGATTTTTAATGAAGAATTCTACTATATCCAAGCGCTTATTTATATCTTCGGGGAATAACAAAGGTTCGACGATCATTTTTTTTAGCAGACGCCCCCCCATCGGCGTTGAAGTATTATCAAGAACTTCCAACAAACTGTTTATTGAGGTTCCGTCTTGTAGATTTTTGATCAATTCGAGATTTTTTACGGTAGATTCGTCTAAAATCATTGTTTTTTTATTGTTATTGAAATTTATTTTCCATATATGAGAAGCGAGTCCTTTTATATTTTCAGAAACGTATTTCAATATGGCGCATGGGGTAGTGAAGTTTGTTTGAAGAACGTATTTTTCTATCTCGCCAAAAATTTCTGTTCCAAATTGGTTTGCAATTATCTTATCGTTTTCTTCCGATTCAAAATACCATAGCGGAAATCTATTTATAAGGATATTTTCGTATTCCATTATCGTAGATCGTATGCGTTCGTCGCCCGTCCAGAGGTCTTCTGGGACGAGAATTTCTTTCGGCGCGATTCTGACCAGTTCCCCTTTGAAAATAGAGAAATCCCCGGTTATATCTATTTCGTTAAATTCAAAGTCGCCGGTTGACAAATCCAATACTGCGAATTCCAAATATATCCCTTTTTTGTTTAAAGCAAGAAGGAAATTGTTTGATTTATTGTTTAATAGTCCGCCGTCGACGATAGTTCCGGGGGTAAGGATATTTTCTACGTCCCGTTTGACTATCCCTTTGGATAATTTCGGATCTTCAAGTTGCTCGCAAATAGCGACCTTTCTACCGGCGGCAAGTATCTTGGCGGAATACCCCTCGACGGCGTGATATGGGACGCCGCACATTGGGACGTCGCCGCGTTTTGTAAGCGTTATGTTTAGTATTTTCGACGCTTCGACGGCGTCCGGACCAAACATTTCGTAGAAGTCTCCGCATCTGAAAAAGAGGAACGCGTCGGGGTGTTTTTCTTTTACCTCTTTATATTGTCTCATCATCGGAGTATTTGATTCAATCATAACTGCCGCCAAGTTCTAAAGTTATAGCTTCTACATTTTTATCTTTCAGCTCTATTAGTTTGTCGTTTGCTTTTGTTTTGTCGTCAAAAGGGCCTATAAGTATTCTGAAATTTGTCAGCCCGGTTTTTGAAGAAACGGTTTCGGAATAAAACGCTTTTTCTCCCCATTTTTTATTAAAATTATCGACGTAGGTTTTAGAGTTTTCCTCGCTCGAAAAATAGCCTATCTGAAGGTAATATCCGCTTTTTAGCTCTTTTTTATCGCCCGCCGTTTCTTCTTTCTTTTCAATAAATTCTTCGTTGGAAAGTTTGATATCCGCTCGCAGACGGGCTAAAGATTTTTTTTTATAGTCGTTGTTTTCTTCGAGGTTTATCAAATTCAACTCAATAAATTCGTCTAATTCTTTAACGTCTTTGAGTTCTCGCGAATATTTTTGGGCTTCGTGATTTTGCGGGCTGTCGGGATATAATTCGCCGATCATAGTCTGAATCTTTTTTGAGTAATCTGGCTTATTTTGCGCAAGATAAATTTTTAATAGTTCCAACAACGCCGCCGGAGCTTTGCAACTCAACGGAAATGTTCCGGCGGTTATAAGGTAAAACTGCTCCGCGTCGTCGGTTAAGCCCTGTTTTAGCATTACCGCTCCAAGAAGGAAGTATGCGCGGGCCAAATCTTCGTAATCTTCTATCTCTTCAAGAACTTCGTATAAATTCTTAATTGCGTCTTTAAAATTCAACAGTTCGTATTCGATTTCAGACGCGACTAACAGCGCTTTTTGCCAGTACGGCGTCCCTTTTGATCTTTGCGATATTTCGTAAAACTCCGCCAACGCCTCTTTAAATTTCCCTTTGAATTTATATAGCGACGCCAGTTCGTACCGCGCCAGAAATCTAAATCTCGATTTTGGATATTCCGACAGAAAAGTATTGTATTCAACGACTGAAGCGTCAAAATCTGAGGTAATTCTCGCTATTCTAAGCTGAATTTTCTCTTTTTGAGCGTTATCTTTGGAAATATTCAAGTATTCTTTGTAATACTTAACGGCCGATTTATAGTTTTTTATTTGATCGAACGACAATGCTTTTTTGTATATATCGAGCTCTTTTGTTTGAGAAAATAAAAACATAAAGGAGAATAAAAATGTTATTAATAATATTTTTTTTTTCACAACTAAATCCTCTCCCCGAAGAGCGAATTTCCGATTAATTTGACGGCTTTCATTTTCACGATTTTACCGATCTCAAAATCGGGACTGTTATATATTATCATAAGGTCTTCTTTTGTTAACCCCAGTATTTCATTTTGGTTGTTTTTGCTTTTTCTTTCGGGGATAACTTCAAAAATATCGCCTATGCGACCGGCTTTTTTATTTTTTCGTATATCAATTTGTAAGTCTATGATAGTTTGCAGACGATCTAATTTTTCTTCGTCGGGAACGTCGTCGGCGAAGTTGTTAGACGAATAAGTGTTTTCTCTGGTATTGTACTTATACATATAAG
Organism: Spirochaetota bacterium; assembly: GCA_017998755.1. GTDB lineage: Bacteria > Spirochaetota > GWE2-31-10 > GWE2-31-10 > MWDO01 > MWDO01. The sequence continues at coordinate 12,449 of JAGOCL010000015.1, forward strand.
CGTCGTCAAACTCGACGGTCTTCATCAAATTTACCGTATCTTGAAAATCCGCCGACGTTTCGCCGGGAAAACCGACAATTATATCCGTCGTAAGATTTAAACTCGGGACAAGTTTCTTTAGTTTAGCGATCTTATCGATATAGGTTTCAATTTTGTATTTTCTGTTCATTTTTTCCAGAACATTGTTCGATCCCGACTGGACGGCGAGATGAAGATAGTTTGCTACTTTATCTTCAGAGCTTATTACTTCGATTAATTCGTCTGTAAAATCTTTGGGATGACTGGAAAGGTATTTGATCCACTTTATATCCGTTTCGCGGGCAATTTTTTTTAACAATTCGGGAAAAGTTATATCTCCTTTATCTAATCCGTACGAATTTACGTTTTGTCCCAGCAAAGTTACTTGTATTACGCCTTTTTGAGTCAGTTTAGCTACGTCGTCGATTATTTCTGCGGAATTTCTAGATATTTCTCTGCCTCTCAGATACGGAACGATACAGTACGAGCAGAAGTTGTTACAACCGGAGCTGATGGTAACAAAGGCTTTTGCGGGGTTATCGGTTTCGGGAGACGAATAACTGAAGGGGAGGTCTTTTTCGTCTATATAAACATTTCTCTCTTTTTTATTGAAATTCTGGATAAGATAAGGAATTTTGTCTTTAAAAAATGTTCCAACGACTAGGTCTACTCCGTAACCGGAGCTTTTTATTTCGTCGCCGATCCTTTGACTCATACAGCCCATAACGGCGACTACAATGTCTTTTTTGCGTTTGAGGTTCTTATAATATCCCAATCTTCCCCAAATTCTATTTTCTGCGGTTTTTCTTACTGAACACGTATTGATAATAATAATATCGGAATTTTCGGGGCTTTGCCCTTCCGAGTAACCGGCGATTCTTAGTTTTTCCGTCAGGGATAACGAATCCGCCTTATTCATCTGGCAACCGTAAGTTTCTATAAAAAAATACTTCATTTATCGGTTTTTTTTTCTTTTTCTATATATTGTATTTTTTCTTTAATTACGAATTTCTGCTTTCCTTCGGCTTTAACGTCTTCTATAACGGCAAAAATTCCGCTACCCATATACGCAAATCTCTCCGTAGGTTTTAGAAGAAAAAGCTTTTTTGCTTCTTCAAATACGCAATCGAAGTGAGCCAGCTTATTTTTTTCTTTATGCATAATAGATTGGGACATATTTACAATTATTTTGTTACAAATCGGACAAATTTCGTTTTGAAAAGAGTTGATTTTATATGGAATAATCGTTCTATTCCTTTTAACTCGGATTTTTTCGTTCTTTTTTTTCTCAGAATTAAAATATTTTTGGATTATCGACGATATGTTTTTTTTCTCGGTAGGTTTAACTTCGGCTTTTTTGTTAAAAACAACCTTATTCAAAACAACTTTATGCGGATGCTTTTTTACTTCAACCTCTTTGAAGTTGTCGTCGTTATCTTTTTTAGAGAAATTTGTCGTAACGACAGACTTTATCTCATGTCCGTTTAGGTTTTTTACAACTTTTTTTTCGGTATATGTAAAATTTTCCCGGCTTCTACTATTTTTATTTCGCCTTTTGTTCACAGTCCTAATATCTCCTCAGATAATAACACAGCAATTCGGGATATAGCCTTCTCCAGATATGCTTGATTATTAATTTTTAGTTTTAACTCTCTTATCCTTTTAGGATTTTTTGGTCGCGCTTTTTTTACCATATATATAATACCCTCAAAATAATAATAAATCAATAAAAAATTTGATTTTTTAACCATTCAACCTTGAACGATTTATAAACGTCTGAATATAGTAAGCTCAGCATATCAAATCTGCACTCTTTGTCTGAAAAATTGTTCTCAATTAAAAACATTTCTGCAGATTTCTGAAGTTTTTCCCACTTTCTTTGATCGATAGATTCGAAAGGCGCGCCGAAACTACAATCAAATCTTAGCTTAACCTCAATAAAAATTATCGTCTTATTTTCAATTCCGATTAGGTCTATTTCGCCAAATTTAGTAAAATAATTTCTTTTAATAATTTCAATATCTCTGCTTTCTAAAAACTTGGCCGCAATATCTTCTCCGAATCGTCCTACGCGAGTTTTGTTATATTTTTCAGGATTATTATCTTTTTCCATTATCTCCATTCCTTTTTTTAAAATTACTACGGCCTTACGTATTCCGGTTTTTTACTACGAATAACCTCGGTAGAGTTTATCTTATTATATATAACAATTTATTTTTGTAATATTATACAAAAGCGCCAAAATATTTATATTTTTAGATGTATTTATCGAAAATATATTATAATTATTCTAGGATGCGCGATGAAAGAATTAAATAACTCAGAAATTAATTTGGCTTTAAGAAAAATAAGGTCAAAATACGACGATATAATAAAAGAATTTAAGAAAAGCAGAATCTTGCTTGAAAATTTTGAAGACAGATATTCAAAAACTTTGAGATCAAAAATGGATCTATCGGTGTTTCTCCTTGCGGAAATAGAGGCGGTTACCGAGCTTTACAAAAGGGAAGAGATAAAAAAGGGTATAGAAAATATAGAAGCTGGCGACAAAAAAAATAAAGAACCCGTTGATAGAAAAAGTTTCGCCGATAAAGTTTACGAAGAAAATCTTAAAAAAATACAGAAATACTCAAGGATTTCTCTTCATCGCGACGCTTCCGAAGAAGCCGAACGGCTTTTAGGCGCGGTCAGAACTTTGATTAACGATTATTGGCCGGCTATTACGCTGATATTTCGGGATAATAAATACCATTCCGATAACGATAAACTCAGCTCTTATTATCACAAATTATTAACAAACTACGACTACACGGGTATTATGCCCATATCCCGACAATATATAGACGCGCTTAACAGAAAACCGCAGGATATGAAGAAAACTGATTTTGAGAGCAGGTTTATTTTACAGGAAACGGCGTTTTTGTTGAACGATATTCTCGATACGTTAAATAAAGTATTGGACTCAGAAGGAGTTCCTTCCGCCGATAAAAAAATCGTAGTAGAGGCGATCAAAGTCGTAACGGGGAGTAACTTTCCGGCGACTTTCAAAGGGCTGTTTCATACCGATTGCGTGAAAAAAGTCCGCGATTATACCGAGGGGATTATCAACGATTTTAGATTCAAAGGCATTAAAAGAAATTACTAAATATACGCAGAAATAAATCCTTCGACTTTCAGTTTATCGTCCGAAATATCCCCCGAATTGTACTGTTTAAGAATATTTACTTTATCTTTTTCCAAACGATTAGCAATTCTTAGTAGCGTTACGACTCCGCCGCCGCCGTAAGCCTCGATCTGTCTTAAAGCCAATTGTTCGGCTAAGTAATCCGGATCCATTTTTTTGAGAATATCTATGAACTTCTTATCTTTTTCATTGGCGACGTCGTATTTTTCATTATGGCTGAGATTGGTAGTCACAATTATGAGATATTCTTTTTTTCCTTTTTCGATAAGAGCCTGTATGGCGTTTGATAGTAGTATAGTGAATTTTGTATTCGGTTCGCCCATAATAATTGGGACTATTTTTGTATCTTTACTAAGAACCGTCGAGATATAAGGCAGTTGGGTCTCTATGGAGTGTTCGGATAAATGATATTTTTCCCCGTAATAGATAAACTCTTCGTTGTATCCGTTCAAAAACTTATTCGCCTCTTTATCGATCTCTACGTCCCCGAGCGGCGAAGTAAAATAATCGCTTTCGGTAAGCGCTATTCCTTGAAACGCCATCTTGTGTAGGGGCGAGATAATTATGACGGTATCGTAATGTTCTCCGACAATTTGCGAGTATGCCGCGGAAAAAGCGTCTTTAGCAAAAAGGTAGCTCGCGTAAGGGGCGATTAAGGCAAACGGTTTTTTATTCTTTACCGAAGGGATAGACGCTATCCCCGACTTAATCATAGCCGATAGAGCGTCCGGGTTCTCGGGATAAAAAATTCCCTCGACAATTGTAGGTCTTTTTAAAACATCTTTCATTTACGTTCCTGTTTTCTTGACTCGTTTCGTAATTGCTTAGAATATTAAGTCAAATTATCACATATTTAAAATAATATCAATTAAAAAAATACGATAAATTTATATGACGCGCGAATGTAACATTT
>JAGOCL010000363.1 GCA_017998755.1 Spirochaetota bacterium
TTTTAGTAAAAATAGGAGCTTTATATTAGCAGGAGTAGGACTTGAACCTACGACCTTCGGGTTATGAGCCCGACGAGCTGCCAACTGCTCTATCCTGCGTCGTTAATAGCAATATATAACATATAACCTAAAAAGTCAACCTTTTTTCCCCGTTAATACCGATAATTTTTTTTGAGGTTAAGATTTAACGCATATGCGTCTTGAGTTTGACACATATGTGATTTGAGTTTGACGCATATATGATTTCTCAAATTATTGAAAATCAGAGTAAGAGGGCAGGAAAGTACGACAAATGGCGCGGAATGATTAATTTTCTAAATATACATATAAAGTCTACTTGCGAAACTGTTTTTTATAATTAGTTAGTTTATTGAGGATAAATAATTTTAGGGATGATAATCGTTTCTTTTACAGCTTTTTTAGGCATTAGATACGGATATCGTCCTAAAAAAAAGACCGATAGCCGATTATTAATAATAATTATTGAATAAAAAAAGATAAAATATTATAATTGATAATATTAAATATAAAAGGGTATTGAATGTTTGAAGAAATAAAACTTGGCAAAGAAATTCTAGCGATAATTATATATAATTCATTTTCAAAAGACGGAGTTCATTTTTTTACTCCCGACGATTTTTCTCAACAGCTTGCATATATGAAACATCCAAAAGGTAAGCTTATACAACCCCACGTTCATAATCCCGTAAATAGAGAAGTATATTTTACAAAAGAAGTTCTTTTTATTAAAAAAGGAAAATTAAGAGTAGATTTCTTCGACGATTGTCAAAACTATTTAAAAAGCAGAATTCTTGAATCCGGCGATATAATCCTACTCTCAAGCGGCGGGCATGGTTTTGAAGTAATTGAGGAATTGGAAATGATAGAGGTTAAGCAGGGACCTTACGCCGGAGAACAGGATAAAACCAGATTTAATTGTATTATTAAAGATCCTAAATTCTAATTTATAAAGAGTTGAAAAATGAATAAATTTATACCGGTTTGCGAACCTTATCTTAACGGTAACGAAAAAGAATATGTTTTAGAAGCTCTACAAAGCGGGTGGATATCATCCTCGGGAAAGTATATCAAATTATTCGAAGAGAAATTCGCCGAATATTGCGGAGCAAAATACGCCGTATGCGCAGTTAATGGAACTACAGCTATACATCTTGCTTTAGCGAGTATGGGGATAGGAAAAGACGACGAAGTAATAATTCCGGAATTCACCATGATTGCAAGCGCTTTTGCCGTTTGCTATACCGGAGCTAAGCCGGTCTTTGTCGACGCCGATAAAAAGACATGGAATATCGATACAAAATTGATTGAAACTAAAATTACAAAAAAAACTAAAGCTATTATGACTGTATCCATTTTTGGTAATCCTTGCGATTATGATAAAATTAATCAAATCGCAAAAAAATATAATTTATTAGTAATCGAAGACGCCGCGGAATCAGTAGGGGCAGAATATAAAGGTATAAAAACAGGTAATCTTGCCAATATAACGGCGTTTAGTTTTTTTGCAAATAAAAACTTAACTACCGGCGAAGGAGGGATGATAACGACTAACAGCGAAGAGTTTTATAATAAAGCGCGATACTATAAAAATCTTTGTTTCCCTCTAGATGGGAATAGAAATTATATACATAACGACGTCGGATTTAACTATAGAATGTCTAATCTACATGCGGCTATAGGGCTTGCGCAAGTAGAAAAAGCCGATTATTACAAGGATTTAAGAATTAAGAACGGATCTCTCTACAAAAAATATTTATCAGATATAGGAGGTATCATTTTACAGGAAAAAACAATCGATTCTATCAACGTCTATTGGATGAACGGTTTGGTGGTCGATCCCCAAAAATATGGGGCGACTAAAGACGAGTTAATCGCTCATTTAAAAAGCAACAATATAGATACTCGGCTTTTTTTTAATGGAATGAGCAAACAGCCCTCCTTACAAAAATACGGATGCGATTGTTCTGGGGACTATCCGGTAACTGAGAATCTTTCAAAAAATGGTTTTTATCTCCCGTCTGCAAGCAATTTGACAGAAGAAAAAATAAAATATATTTGTAATTGTATTAAGGAATTTAAAAAATGAACTCAAGTCAATTTGGAGCTTATGCAAGCTATTATAACCTTTTATATAAAGACAAAGATTATAAACAGGAAATAGATTATATCGACGGTTTAATAAAAAAATTTTCAAATATAAAAACAGCCGATATTCTTGATATCGGCTGCGGAACAGGGAATCATGACTTTTTGTTAACTCAGAAAGGATACTCGATTAGCGGTATCGATTTATCAAACGATATGATAGAAGTTGCAAAAAAAAGAAAATCAAAAACAGATGAAGATATAGATTTCTTCTGTTGCAGTTCTGTAAATTTTAATCTTAATAAAAAATTTGACGCCGTTATATCGCTCTTTCATGTCATGAGTTATCAATCGACAAATAATGAAGTTTTTATGTCGTTTAAAAATGCCTATAATCATTTAAACGACGACGGCTTATTTATTTTTGATTTCTGGTACGGTCCCGGAGTATTAACCGATAGACCGGTTGTTAGAGTAAAGAAAATGAGCGACAACAAATCTAATATTATCCGCTTTGCAACCCCCGATCTATTTCCGAACGAAAATATCGTCGCCGTTAATTATGAAGTAATAGTTGAAGATATTAAATCAAAAACTATTGAAAAAATCTACGAAACTCACAAAATGAGATATTTCTTTATCCCCGAGTTAGAGTTCATCTTAAAACAAGTCGGATTTAACGAAATTACTGCTCTTGAATGGCTATCAACCGATAAAAAACCCGGTTTTAACAGCTGGTATGCTCTGGTTGTATGTAGGAAGTAATGGTTATTCCGACAAGAATTTAAGAATCATATTTATTATTCCCAACAATTTCTGATTGAAATTATTTCTAATAAATTATTTTCAATTGCTTTAATCGCATTATCAATAGTAAATAAATTATTTTCTATCCTTTTTTCTAATAATATTTTCATCTTTTGTCTGAAATCAGGATTTATAATATCAATCATTTTTTCATATATCTCATCGGTGTTAGCAGGATTAAAATAAAGAGCGCAATTCTCTAAAATTTCTCTGTGCCCCTCAAAATCTGAACATAATACAGGACATTCCAATTCAAGAGCTTCAATTAATGGCATATTTGTTGGCCCCAAAAAAGTCGGCATGATTAAAGCTGATGCGTTTTTATATAAACTATAAAGAGCATCTTTTTCTACAAAACCAAGTATTAAAACCTTATTTTCCATATCATTTTCGTTTATTATATTTTTTAAATAATTAAGATTCCCTTTATCTGAACCTGTAAAAACAAGTTTATAATTGGGATGGATTTTAAGAAATTCTATAAATGAGATAATTAGATTATAGTGGTTTTTATGAGTCCAGAATTGAGCGGGATAAAAAAAATATTTTTCTTTCTCTAATGAATATTTTATTAGTATTTCTTTTTGAAT
>JAGOCL010000364.1 GCA_017998755.1 Spirochaetota bacterium
CGCCGTCCTCTGCGACCTTCAACATAGAGTATCCGGTTACGCCGAGTATTCCCGACGCCAAAACGCCGTTACGCGGAAAAATCGTATTGCCAAATCTTATACTCATAACTTTTCTATCTTATCCCAATCTCTTACGGCGCCTTTATCTGCGCTTGTAACGAATAAAGAGTATAATTTGAGCGTTTTTGAAACTATTCTCTCCCGTTTTGGAACAAATCCGCCGGATTTTTCAATTTTAGCTTTTCTTTTACTCAATTCTCCTTCGCTAACGGCTAGATTTATCGATCTTTTATATATGTCGATCTCTATCTTATCGCCGTCTTCGACTAAAGCGATATTGCCGCCGCCAGCCGCTTCTGGAGATACGTGCCCGATGCTTAACCCCGCCGTTCCGCCGCTAAATCTGCCGTCGGTCAGTAGAGCGCATTTTTTATCAAGATTTTTGGATTTAAGATAGGTCGTCGGGTAGAGCATCTCCTGCATACCCGGTCCCCCTTTCGGGCCTTCGTAACGGATAATAACTATATCCCCCTCCTTTATATCGTCGGATAAAATCGCGTCGCTCGCCGCGTCTTGGGAGTCGAAAACCCTGGCGTTCCCGGTAAATCTATATATCGACTCGTCCACGCCGGCGGTCTTCACTATACAGCCTTTTTGAGCTATATTTCCAAACAAGACGGCGAGCCCCCCCTCTTTATTGTAACAATTTTCAAAATTTCTGATACATCCTTTAGCCCTATCCGTATCTGTTGATTTATACATATTACTTTGAGAATAAGCGACAAGATTCCTTACCCCTCCCGGAGCGGCAAAAGCTCTCGCCTTAGCGTCCTCTTTCAATTCGGGATAGTTTCCGCCAATATCGTTCTCTCTGATAACTTGCTCCATCGTTTTACCCAAGACGGTCAAACAATCTTTTTTTAACTTCCCCATTCTAAAAAGTTCGCCCATAATCGAGACTATGCCTCCCGCTCGGTTAACGTCCTCGATGTGATATGCCGACGACGGCGACACTTTGCAGATATTTGGAATAACTCTCGACAACTCGTCGATATCTTTCATTGTAAAATCTACTCCCGCTTCGCTAGCGATTGCAAGAAGATGTAAAACCGTGTTGGTGGAGCCGCCCATAGCGATATCAAGAGACATAGCGTTCAAAAATGAATCTCTTGTAACGATCGATTTTGGCAATACTTTATCGTTTCCGTTTTCATAATACTCTTTCGTCATATCAAGAATTCTATCTACGGATTCCTCGAAAAGCTTCTTTCTTAAACTGTGAGTCGCGATCAATGTGCCGTTGCCCGGCAGTCCCATTCCGATGGCTTCCGTTAGACAATTCATCGAGTTTGCAGTAAACATTCCGCTACAACTACCGCAAGTCGGGCAACTAACTTTTTCTATCTCGTTTAGCTCTTTTTCGCTGAAATTGGAGTCGCCGCCGAGCTTCATAACGTCTATGAGATCGTACTTGTTTCCTTTATAAACGCCGGCCTCCATAGGACCGCCCGATACAAATATCGTCGGAATATTCAACCGCATACTAGCCATGAGCATTCCCGGAACGATCTTGTCGCAATTAGGGATACATATCATAGCGTCCGCCATGTGGGCTTGCATCATATATTCGACGCTGTCGGCAATCAAGTCGCGGGAAGGCAGAGAATACAACATTCCGCCGTGCCCCATAGCGATACCGTCGTCGATCGCGATAGTGTTGAATTCGACGGGGAATCCGCCCTTTTCTTTTATCAAATTTTTCAACATTTCTCCGACCTCTTTGAGATGGACGTGTCCCGGCACAAAATTTGTATAGGAGTTAACGATAGCGATTATCGGTTTGTCAAAATCCCCTTCGGTCATCCCGTTGGCTCTCCATAAAGCCCTCGCGCCCGCCCGGGTCCTCCCTTCGGTAGTAATCCTACTTCTATATTTTTTCATAAACTCTCCAAAATGTTTTTATTAATTCAAAAAGGCAAATTAATTACCTATCCTTATGTCCTGCCACAATTTATTATACAACTCCAAAGATTCTCCTATATCCTCTTTGAATTCCGAATTAGCAAGATCCTCTATAGTATAATTTGGTTTAACTTTTGTATGATTTCTCGCCTCGACATTAATAGACGGCAACATCAGAAAATCGCAAATCTTTGCGTAAACTTCCGGTCTGTGGATATAATTCATAAATTGGTACGACAATTCGACATTTTTCGCTCCGTTTAAGAGAACCATACAGTCCATATACATAGGGCCGCCCGCCGACGGAATAAAAAATACAGTTCGGTTTCTTCCCGCTTCGTCCAATTCCAAAAATACGTTCTCGGCGTAACCTTGAACGGCGACAAACTCTCCGGCGGCAAAACCTTTACCAAAAGACTCAGCGTCGAATTTCAGTATATTTTTCTTCCATTCCATTATCAAGTTTTTAGCTTCTTCGAGCTCTTGAGTATTAATCGAGTTTACCGAATACCCCAAAGTTTTTAGAGCGTATCCAAATACCTCTCTCATATCGTCGAGCAAAGTCATCCTTCCGGAGTAAGCCCCGTTAGAAAAAACGGACATATCTCTCTTATAATCCTTAATAACGTCGGTATTTATCGCAACGCCTGATCCGGCCATCATGTATGGAACGCTATATTCAAGACCATTGTCAAATTTTACCTTTGCTAGAACCGATTCGTCTAAATATTTAAAATTAGACAACTTGGTTTTATCAATCTTTTGAACCATTCCCTCTTTTATCATTATAGAAACGTAATCGCCCGAAGGAAACGTTAAATCGTATCCGGTCGCGCCGGCTTTTAATTTGGTAAACATCTCCTCGTTAGAAGTAAACATATCGTAGACAATTTTACAGTTATACTCTTTCTCAAAGCCTTTCAAAACCTCGTCGGGAATGTAGTAAGTCCAATTATAAATAAATAATTTTTGACCGTTACATCCGGCTAACATTAATACCGCATATACAATCGCTAAAATCTTAATTAATCTTTTCATAACAGTCTCCTGAACATAAAATATTACGTTAAAAATATCATTTTTCATAAAATATAACAATAAAATAGTTTCTAAATTTACGTCGTTTTTTTTTAATCTATTGTTGTTGATTTTTTATAGTAAAAAAAATATAATAATATTCCGGAGGTTTTATATGGTTTTTCTAAACGTACTTCTTTTTATTACGGGTATCGGTTTGTTATGGTTATCCTCGGAAATAGTTATTCGAAATATAACGCCGATTGCGAATCATTTTAGAGTTAAAGAATTGGTTATAACAATACTTGGGGTCAGCGTATTATCCTCTTTACCGGAATTGTCTATATCGGCATTTGCCGCGTTTAAAGGCAACTCGGATATATCTATCGGCAACGTCGTCGGGTCAAATTTTGTAACGCTTACGTTCGTATCGGCGCTATGCGCTCTTATTACCCCTATGAGCATTAAAAGAGAAATAAAAGATAGAGAAAGTAGTTGGATGATACTTTCGTCGGTCG
>JAGOCL010000016.1 GCA_017998755.1 Spirochaetota bacterium
CCTTTGTTTAGTCTTTATATTTATTGTAGATATTAATAAATTCGTTTTCAATTTTCAGAAAAGCGTCCACAACTTTAGGGTCAAAATGTTTGCCTTTTTGCTCTATTATATAGTTTCTAACGTCGTCGTGAGTCCAAGCGTCTTTATACACTCTTTTTGTCGAAAGAGCGTCGTAAACGTCGGCTAGAGCCATTATTCTGCCTTGAATCGGAATATTCTCGCCGCTGAGTTTTCTCGGATATCCGGAGCCGTCGTATTTTTCATGATGAGAATAGGCGATTTCAGACGCAAATTTTAGAAAAGCTTTGTCTTTTATCAGATGCGCTCCGGAATCCAACGTTTTCTTACCTATGTAACAATGTGTTCTCATTATTTTAAATTCTTCCTCCGTTAGTTTACCGGGTTTTAACAAAATATCGTCTTTTATTCCTACTTTTCCAATATCGTGTAACGGCGAACAGTCAAACATCAACTCTATAAATTCGGCGTCGATTAAGTCTTTATACTCCGGTAGTTTTGCAAGTTCTTCGGATAATAATTTGGAGTAGCTTTGAGTTCTGATAATATGTTCGCCGGTTTCGGGATCGCGGGATTCGGCTAGTTTGGAGAGACTGACTATTAGGGCTTTTTTATTTTGATTAATCTCATAAGTTCTCTCTCTAACCCGCGTTTCAAGCAGTCTGGCGTAATCTAGCGCCTCTTTTCTTCTGTGAGAGAGCTCAAGGTGTAGTTTGACTCTCATAAGGACTTCGTTATTGTCAAAGGGCTTGGTTATATAATCTACGCCGCCCGCTTCAAATCCTTTTTTCTTATCGTCCTGATTGACGTTGCCGGTAATGAAAATTATCGGTATACTGTAATCGCTATTATTTCTTTTTATGTTTAAGGCGGTTTCAAAACCGCTAATCCCGCGCATGGTAACGTCGAGTAAAATAAGATCAAATCCGGAATCGTTTGTAAGAGTATCCAGAGCTTCGGAGCCGGATTCGACAGTTTTAACGATAAATCCGTTTTTGATTAAAATTGTTTCGAGTTTTTTTCTAATCGTATAGTCGTCGTCTACGACTAAAATTCTGCTTGATCTTTGTTCCATCATACCAAATTATTTACAATAATAATGTTTATTAATCAACTACATTTATATAATATTTAAGTTTTTTATATATTCTTTAAGATTTTGGAATTCATTAGAAAGTATAGGTTGATATGATTTTATATCTTCCAAATTTTCATTTTTTGCGGCGGCCTCTATATCGCGGGCGACGTCTCCCAGCTTGTTAGCCAGAATATTATATGCCGCTCCTTTTATGGAATGCGCTTCAAACTGTATAGCTTTAAAATCGTTTTGCAGTATAAGAGTTTTAATTTTTATCGTTTGTTTTTCAACTTTGTCGACGAAATTTTTAAGGACGTCGACTACTACTTCTTTTTCGTTCATATAATTTGATAATGTCTCTTCGTAGTTAAAAACTGACGCGTCTGTCGTAATAGCCGTCCGGCGTTTCGGAGATTTCTTGACGAATTGATTTAATACGTTTATTATCTCGTCTTTTTTATACGGCTTAGTGAGATATGAGTTCATTCCGGCGCTTATAGCCCGATCGATATCGTCCTTAAAAACGTTGGCTGAAACTGCGACGATCGGAGTATTAATGCCGACAGCTCTTATCTGAATAGTAGCGTCGTAACCGTTCATTACGGGCATCTGAATATCCATCAAAATAATATCAAAACGCCTCTCTTTTACAAACTCCAGAGCTTCTAAGCCGTTTTTTGCCACTACGGTATGCGCTCCTAATTTATTTAGGATAATTTGTAGTAATTTGTAGTTCGTTTCATTATCTTCAACGATCAATATATCTGCGTCGAAATGTTCTCCGTTATTTTCCGTTTCGGTAGTATATTCTTTAGTCGTAAGATCGCTTGCAATTATTTTTTGAAGGGCTTTAAACAAAGCGCTTTTTTTAACGGGCTTTTGTATCTGATTTTGTCCTAAAATTCGGAGTTCGTCTTTAGCAAAATCTTCGTTTGTATAAAAAGATGTCGAGGTTAATAATATCTTTTTTACGTCAATTTTGTGAATAGTAATAGAATTTATCAAATTTTTATCTTTTAGTAAATCGTATTTGATTATCATAGCTTGAAATTGAGAGAAATCTGTTAATTCAAGACACTTTTCCTTATTATTAACAATCAATAAATTTCCGCCCCATTCTTCAATATATTTTTTTATACTTTTATTAAAAGAATCGTTGTCGTCGAATATCAGAAACTTCATATCTTTAAAGCTATTTGCCGAACACTCTAATTTAAAAATACCCGTAGGCTTATCGGCTTTTATGTAAAATGAAAAAGTAGAGCCGTATCCGTAATCGCTTTCAACGCTAAGTTCTCCCCCCATCAACCTGACTAACTGTTTGCATATTGATAATCCCAGCCCCGTTCCGCCGAATTTTCTAGTAGTCGACGAATCTACTTGCATAAAAGACTGAAACAATTTTGGCAAATCTTCTTCTTTTATTCCGATTCCCGTATCGCGGACGTTAAATTCTATTAGGAAAGAATTTTCATTTTCTTCAACGAGCGTTGCGTTTACTTCAATTTCTCCGTCGTTTGTAAATTTAACGGCGTTATTTATCAGGTTGATAAGAATTTGCCTGATTCTTACCGGATCTCCTTTGATAAAAGAGGGGATTTTTGCGTCTATATATGAAATAATCTCAATACCCTTTTTAGCGGCGCTTAACGCTACCAAATCGATAGATGATTCCACCGCGTCTATCAGATTGAAATCGATTTTTTCCAGCGTAAGTTTTCCCGATTCTATTTTTGAAAGATCTAAAATATCGTTTATAAGACTAAGAAGCACGTCCGCCGAATTATATATCGTGTTTGCGTATTCTTTTTGTTCCGCTGTTAGTTTTGTATCTATAAGGAGATTGGTCATACCTATGATGGCGTTCATAGGAGTCCGAATTTCATGGCTCATATTTGCTAAAAAATCCGATTTGGCTTGGGTGGCGTTTTCTGCAATAATTTTTGCTTCAACCAGTTCTTTTTCAAATTCCTTTCGCTCGGAAATGTCTTCTTTTATAGCAATGTAATGAGTTATCTCGCCGTTAGTATTTCTGATAGGGGAAATTGACGCTAACTCCCAATAATACTCTCCGTTTTTCTTTTTATTATGAAATTCCCCTCTCCACTCCTTGCCTTCTTTTAAAGAATCCCAAAGATTGTTGTAGTAGTCGGTCGTTTGATCTCCCGATTTGAGAATTCGAGGATTATTCCCGATGGCCTCTTGTTTGGAATACCCCGTAATTTGAGTGAATTTAGCGTTAACATATTCAATCGTTCCGTTAATGTCTGTAATAACGATCGAGTTTGGACTTTGCTCGACGGCAAAAGATAGTTGTTCTAATACGTCAAGAGTTTTGAGATTTTTCTCTTCCATCTCTTTTTTTTCGGTAATATCTATGATATATCCGGTCTCAGATATTTTTTTTCCTTCGCTATTAAATTCAACGTTGGAAGTGTTTGAAACCCATTTTATCGAACCGTCTTTACAAATTATTCTATGTTCGATTGTTTTTATATTGTTATTTTTTGGTAAGTTGTTGAAATAATTTAAAACTTTTTCTTTGTCTTCCGGATGTATCATATCTGCCCATAAATCGGCGTTTTTATTGTAGTCTTCTTGCGAATAACCGGTTACAATCTCGCGCATAGGACTGTGATAGGCGGAAACGACTGTTCCGTCATTATATTCGACTCTGTATATGTAATTCTTTACTTTATCTATAATATTCTGATATTTTTCTTCATTTATCTTAATTCTTTTTTCATATTGGATACGTTCGGAGACGTCTATAAGAATTTCCAAAATCTTATTTTCATTGATAAGAGGAAACGCGTAAACCTCGTAATAAATCCCGTCTATAAACTTTTCCGTCTTTATCTTTTGATAATTATTCTCTTTATAACATTTAATCGGGCATAATTCGTTATCTTCATAGCATGGATGATCTTTGTTTAAAAGGAATTTGTGGCATACCTCCCCTTCGGGGTTTCTGTTAAGATTCATATTGGTATAGACAATTTTACCGCTGTCTACTTCTAGTACGATATAGGGGAAATTTATAGAAGATAGTATGTTTTTAAGCAGATTGCCTTTTTTCTTAATAAAGTAATTAATTTTCCCAATCAATATGTTCATAAAAGTATTACCGGAATCTTTTATTATATAGCAGAAATCTTCCGTATTTTGCATGATTTTTAAAATAAGTTCGTTATCTGAGGCATCAATCAAGAATACCGCGTGAAATGGTTGCTTTATTTTGATTAATGCTAATAAATCGTCCGATATAGCCGAGTTATTTATGATTAACAAGGAATCGCTTGTAAGATCTTTTTCTAAATCCCCGATCTTAGAGCAATGTTCGATAGAGTACTCGGAATTGCAGAGTTCTTTCAGGATATAGTCGTCTTTTTCGTCGTAATATATTATTGTCATATTTCTTAAAAATTTGTATCTTTTAACAACGTCTGTAATATCTCGAATTCTCTTTTAAGTAGTTTAAATGAGTCTTTAATATTTTGGGAATTCCCGTTTTTTGCATTATGTTCAAGGTCGCGCGCGGCGTCTCCAAAATATTTGGACGCCATATTGTAAGCCGCGCCTTTTATGGAGTGAGCCTCAAATTTAACAACGTCGTACGAACTCATATCGATAGCGTCTTCTATTTTGTTTATTTGTTCCGGAATCTTTTTTAAGAATTCTAAAACAACCTCTTTGACGATGTCCCGTTCTCCCATGAACGACTCAATAAGTTTCTCGTAATCAAAAACATTTTTATCCATAAAAACTCCGTTATAAAAAATTAACAAAATTTATATAATAAAACAAGTTTTTTGTAATATCATATATTATCCTTCCCATCTTTGAAACGGTAGAGAGAAAAAAAATGTCGCTCCGACATGATTTTCGCTTTCAACCCATATATGTCCCAAGTTTTTTTCAACGAATTCTTTGCATAAAATTAGTCCTAATCCTGTACCCATTTCGCCGTCTGTCCCTTTAGTAGAACTTGAATTGTCGATTTTAAACATTTTATTAACTGCATCTTCGTTTATACCCATCCCGGTATCCGAAATTCTGATAACGATCCTATCCCCTTCGGCATAAGAAGATAAAGCTATAACTCCGTTTTTAGTAAATTTGTTTGCATTTGACAAAATATTTCTTATTACAGTCGATATCATGTTTTTATCTGCGAAAACCGTTAAATTATCAGGTATATTATTCTGAATTATGTTGTTTTTTGACATAGCGAATTCTTTTATCATATCTATGTTTTTTATAATGATCTCATTAATCTCGAAAAGTTCTTGCTCAAATTTTTCGCCGTTTAGCTGGCTTTTAGACCATACGAGCAGGTTTTCAAATAGAGAATAGACGTTTTTGATGTTTTTTTCGACTAGAGTTAACCGTTTTTCAAGCTCTATCTTATCGATATTGTCGATGCCTATAGAAATTCCCGTAATGGTATTTAATAAAAAAGAAAATGAATTTCGCATATCGTGCGATATAATAGAAAAGAATTTATCTTTTGTCCGGTTTAGTCTTTTCAACTCGTTAGCGGATTGATCAAGAGCCGATAATAAATACTTTTTTTCTTCTATTTCTTTTTTTAATTTTCTGGTTCTTATTTCAACTCGGCGTTCAAGCGCTTTGTTGTATAATCGCAATTTATCCGATAGGAACTCAACTTTTCGAAATGCGTCGACAAATTTATTAGAAACCACAAAGGACTTAAATATTATAAATAGGTATAATCCATACGGAAATATCATTGCGGTATGAATAATACCAAAGTTATGAAGTAAATCGTTAGCGTACGAAGTAAATAAAACTACGTACCCTAATAAAAAAAATAACGCTCCATTCCGTTTTCTTACGACCGACTTGATAATACAGATTAATAAATATATAGAGATAAGGGCGGTAATTACTTCATAACTCATAACAAGCCGACTATAAAAAGCTGAGCCGGTAAATATAACAATGATAGAATAAACCGAGCTAATATAAATTATCGCTTTAATAAATATTAGTTTTATTTCGTTATTGAATAATATGTAAGCGAAAATACAGAATATCGGTAAGCCTATATAAAACGATAAATATTCGAGTTTTAACCCTATTTCCCAATCAAGACCGGGAAAAAAATTGTGAAATAGTTTTTCTCCCGTTAGAACTAACCTGATAGAAATTAAAAAACAAAATATACTATAAAACAACGACGAAAATTCTTTTTTCCATAAAAGAAATAAGTACATTTGATAGAATGCCATAATTATTATTCCGCCAAGAAGAAAAAGCTGAACTCCGAATATATAAAGTTTATACTTGTATATTGAGTCTCCGTTTCCTATATAAATATTATCAACAATTCCTCCGTTTCTGTGAAAAAAGTTTGATACTTCTACGGTTAGTATAATATCGTTTCCCAAATTATCAAAATATACTTCCGTTTTATACACGCTCGCTTTCGATTGCGTTTTATTTTTTCCGACTATGCCGACCGATTTGATTAGTTTATCGTTTATCCATAGGCGATAAGAAGTATTTATACAATTAACTTTTAATCCAAGTTTGTATCCATACAGATTTTTAATTTTTAGTCTGTAAGTTCCATAGGAAGCTTTGTCGTATATAATTTTCCCATCCTTTTTTTCTTTATTCCAAAAAGAAGGAACTTGTATAAAGTTTTTATTATCGCTAATTTCTTTAAGCTTTTCTTGGTTATTAAAATCAAAAGGGTTGTAAAGTTTATTATAATAGAATTCCCATTTTCCAGTAAGCTTTATCATTATATCTTTATCAAAATCAACATTCGACATATCTATAGCTCCATTTTCAACGATAGGTATATTTTTATCGCTTATGTAGGAACAACTAAGGAGCGTAAATAAAACTAACGTATAGATAGCAGAAGAAAATAGAAATTTCATAAGCAGTATTATATGATAAAATTATTAATATTTAAAGAATTTACTTAAGAAAATATTTTACGCCGACGGAGCTGAGCATAATTATTGATACGATAAGCCGATTGGACGGAAATATTCGTTATATTTGACATTAAAGAATTGTTTTTTTATAGGGAATTCCCGTTTTTCGTTATCCCAAATCAATCTTCCCAACCTTTTAATTTGATTATCCTCCATAAATTTCCAAACGTCGAAAGGCTTTTTCTCAATTTTCTTTATATAGCCGTTTTTTGCGATCAGTTTTTTCAACCAAAAAACGAAGTTATCTATACTTTTATGTTTTTTTATGTTTTTTATAAAAAAATCCAACGTTCTTCGGATTATAAAAGCCATACTATACCCGTTTGTATCCTCGTAAATTTTTTTTAATAGTAAATAAATCTTATAATCAATAGTAATATGAATTTTTTTATTCCAGCTAAGTTTTTCATACCGCGGAATTTCTTCCTTAGTAAAATTATATGCGTTTTTTAAGAAAGGGTACATAATATTCAGAATCTTAGAAATAATTGTCGACGTTCTTTTTTTGTTAAAAAATTCTTCAAGCTGAGTTAAGGCGTTATTTATGCCGTCGTTAATAACTATAGAAAAGTCGTATTTCATTTTGGTTCTCCTATAATTATATAACAAAAAAAAATTGGTTTTGGTTTACAAAAAAAATAAAAATCTTGAAAAAAAAATTAAAAACGGGAATTCCCGTTTTTAAGAATCGAATCAAATAATAAGGTTTATAGTTTTTGACAAATTCTATATCTTAATTTATAATGGCTGAAATTTGAATCAGGATTTTTTATGAATAAATTTTACGATTTAAAGGATTATCTTTTCCTTTTTGACATAGACGGGACTATATTAGATACGAAGGGCGACGGAAAGAAAGCCGTTCTAGAGGTTGTCAGGGAGGCTTTGGGCGTAAACCCGCCTTACGAGACAAATTTTGCCGGCGGGGTTGACTTTAATTTTTTTTCTGATTTCTTTAATTTAGCGGGAATAGACAAGAATAAGTTTAATGAAAAATGGGAGATTTTCAAAGATAAATATATAAGTTTGTTAGAGTCGTTTGCTCAAGAAAACGAGTGGTTTATTTATCCGAACGTTTACGATTCGATCGAATATTTATCTAAAAGGGCAAACATAGGACTTGCGACGGGTAATTTGCGCGACGCGGCTTTTATTAAGTTGAAAAAATTTAATTTAGATATTTATTTCAACTGCGGAGGTTTTGGGGATACGGTATTAAAACGGGGCGCGCTAGTTGAGAACGCGATAAAAGCGGCCGAGAGTTTTTATAACAGAAAGTTTGAAAAAAATAAGATTATATTGCTTGGGGATACGGACAAAGACGTATTGTCGGCTCATGAAAACGGCGTTATTCCGGTACTTATTGACTATAGAAGGAAGTATAAGGATTGTCTAACCGATATGGGAGTTAATTACTACGGGCGATTTGAAAATATTTCCCTCTTATTTTCTGCTTTAAAAAATAACAATTCGAGTTTCTTTGATTTCTCATAAAAAATTTTACGGCGCTAATTTTGATTTATGAAGAAAAAAAATATATAAATAACTAGATTAATGTATTAATAGTTGATATTATATATTTTCGCTTATAAAAAAAACTGAATTATTTTATTGAAGTATTTTTAAGGAACAAGAATGAGGGATAAGTTAAACGACTTGATAAAAAAATTGGGGACCATTCTGATCGGTAAAGATGATAAAATACTAAAAATAGTATCAAATATCATAGCCGGAGGGAATATATTATTAGAAGATATGCCCGGCGTAGGGAAAACAATCGTTTCAAAAGCGCTATCTAAACTTATTTTTAGAGAAGAGACTGGGAAACTGATAAAATTCTCAAGAATTCAGGGAACGCCGGATCTTTTACCTTACGATATTACGGGGGTTGATATATACGACGCCGACAAAAAGGAATTTGTTTTTAAGCCGGGGCCTGTTTTTACCGATATCCTTTTAGCCGATGAACTGAATCGAACGACGCCTAAAGTGCAGTCGGCGCTTTTACAAGCGATGGCAGAGAAACTTGTAACGATCGGCTCTAAAACTTACGCTCTTCCCGAAATATTTTTTGTTATTGCTACGCAAAATCCGGTCGAGACGGAAGGGACTTATCCTTTACCGGTCGCTCAACTTGATAGATTTACAACCTGTTTGAGTCTCGGTTATCCGGACTTTGAAGACGAGATAATTATATTTAGGACCGGAAAATCAGAAGAGCGGTTGAGTAAACTGGAACCGGCTATATCCGACGCAGATTTGATCAAATTGCGAGGCGAACTTAAGAATATCGAAGTAAACGATAAGATACTTCGTATTATAGGGAAGATTGCTCAAAAAACAAGAGAACAGAAAGATATAAAACTGGGGCTTTCCACAAGAGCGGGGCTTATGGCCATAGATTTACTTAGAGCCAAGTCCTATTTGGAGAATCGAGAATTTGTCGCCGATCAAGACGTTATAGATCTATGCGAAGACGTCTGGGCTCACCGGCTTATACTTATTAATCCTCAGCAAAAAGCGAAAGAGGTTATATCTAAAATAACCAGAGAAGAGGTTCGTAAAGCTATGAGGAGCGTATAACAAAATGCTGGTATTGGGTATCGAGTCTACTTGCGACGAAACTTCGGCAAGCGTAGCCAAAGACGGTAAAGAAATTCTCTCGAACGTTGTGGCGTCTCAGATAAAGGATCATAGGGATTGGCAGGGGGTTGTTCCAGAAATAGCCGCGCGGCTTCATCTCAAGAAAATTATTCCGATAATCGACGAAGCAGTTCGTACCGCTGGGATAGAGCTAAAAGATATAGATCTGATAGCGGCGTCGAATAGGCCCGGTCTTATAGGGGGGCTTGTTATCGGAGTCAGCGTAGCGAAAGCTTTGGCTTTTACTCTCGGCAAACCTTATATCGGAGTTAATCATATAGAGGGGCATCTCTATTCTCCGCATATGACTAACGAGATAGAGTTCCCCTACGTAGGATTGCTAATATCCGGCGGTCATACTTTGCTTGTCGTCGCCAAAAACTATACGGAATACGAGGTCGTAGGCACAACGATAGACGACGCCGTCGGGGAGGCGTTTGATAAGATAGCGAAGTATTACGATATAGGGTATCCGGGGGGGCCTGCGGTAGAGAAGGCGGCGTTAAACGGTAACGAGAAAGCGTTTGACTTTCCGATATCGAATTTATACAAGTCCGACCGGAAATTTGACTTTAGTTATTCCGGATTGAAGACGGCTGTTATAAATCATCTGCAAAAATACAAAAAGGTAGATACGTGGACGGTTAACGACATAGCGGCGAGTTTTCAAAAGAGAGCGTTTGACATACTTTATAAAAAAACTGAGCTTGTTTCGAGCGCGTACGGAATAAACAGGGTGGTGGTCGCCGGCGGCGTTTCGGCTAACAAATACCTGCGGCGTAAATTTGCGGCAATGCCTGAGCGCGAAGTTTATTTTCCCGATTTGAAATATTCGACAGACAACGGAGCAATGATTGCGAGCTTTGCATATCAAAAATTCCTAATCGAAGGGGAGACGCCTCTCGACTCGTCGGTCTATCCGAGAGTTCCGGGATTTAAAATATCTTTAGAAGACGGATACAGATAATGTCTCTAAATTGTATAGAAATCGAAGAGATTGTCGCGACTTTTTCAACGCCGGGAATAGTCAAAAAATTTGGACAGAAAGATAACAACTCTCTTGTTATCAATTATCAAATTTCCGACGGCGAAACTTGTAATCTGATAATCAGCGTTGTTAACGGGTATAATTATATATGTCTTTTGGAAGGACAAAGTCCCGAGAATCGTTTGCTTAAATTCTCTCAATATTTAAACTCAAAATTTTTGCGTTCTAAAATTGAGAAAATATACCAACTGAATTTTTCTAGAATAGTAGCGATAGAACTTATATACGACGCTAAAAAATATTATATTGTCGCGCGAATGTGGGGGACGGGCGGTAACATTCTAGTACTCGATGAAAACTTCATAATAGTCGAGTCGTTGAAAAGATATCCAAAGAGAGGAGAGTGGATTGGCGAAAAATTTGATATAGCTCTTTCAAAATCAAATCGAACCGATTTTTCCGTTAGAGACGAATTTAAAAAAGATATAAATAATTCAATATTTGATTACTACAATCGAGTTATAGAAGAAGACGAAGTAAAAAACCTCCGAAAAAATATATTGAATATTTTGACTAACGAAATTAAACGTATAAATGAAATTATCTCTAAAAACGAGTCGGACGAGGATACGAATGCAGATAAATATCTCTACATCGGCGAAGCTCTGAAAGCGAATATTCGCGCTATTAAAGACTTTTCGGATAGCGTCGAGATATACGACTACAATACAAACGCTAATATTAAAGTCGCTCTGGATAAAAATCTTTCGATCGTCGAAAATATTCAGAAATATTTTACAAAATACAGAAAATTAAAAGACGGTAAGAATTTTAGAGATGAACAAAACAAAGCTCTAAAATCCAAACTTGATAAATTCGACGCTTTATTATCGGAGATCGAACAATGTTCCGTTTTGGAAAGATTGCGCGAAATAAAAAAAAGTCTGAGTTTGACTAAGACGGGGACCGACTGTAAGTCGTCTATAAATGTATATTCTTTCGCGCGGGTATTTAATCTTACCAACAATTGCAAAGCGTTCGTGTCAAAGAGCGCTAAAGACGCGGATAATCTTCTGAAACTCGTTGCAAAAGGGAACGATTATTGGTTTCACAGCAGGGATTACGCGGGAAGCCACGTGGTTGTCAAAACTGAGAAAGGTAAAGAGCTTAGCGAAAAGACAAAAATTGAGGCGGCTCATCTGGCGGTTTTTTTTAGTAAAGCTAAAAACGCTCTGGACGGCGACGTCTATTTTACTCAAATAAAGTATCTCCATAAACCCAATACAAACGTTAAGGGGCTCGTTTTTCCAACGAGGGAGAAAAATATAAAAGTCAGGATGGAAAAGAAAATCCTAGACTCGGTTCTAAACAACGCCGATAGTTAGTAGATTTCGCTACTATTTCCCGTATTTATTTTTGATCGCTTTCAGCGTTCCGTCTTTTTTCATTTGTCTCAAAATCTCGTCGTATTTTGGTACCAGTTTCATAAGATCGGGATAGTCGGATTTCTTAACAAAAGTGTTGTAATATGGTTCGGATTTGATTGGTTTGGGGAGATAAGATATTTTATCTCTAAACCCCTCTTTAAGCGCCGAATATAAAGTCGAAGTTACGCTTAAAGGTACCATATCGATTCTTCCGTTTAAGAGCTTATCTATCTGAAGCTCCTCTTTAACCACTTCGTCGCCGATAAATATACCGTCGTTCATAGCTTTAAAAAACTCTTTTGTATAGGAGTTGCCTTTTGTGTATCCGACTGTTACCCCTTTTAGATCGTCGTAAGTATCGAATTTATACTTTCCTTCGTCTTCCGCTCTGATGAAGAAATTCCACTCTATGGCTATATGCGATTCGGAAGCGTACGCAAGATAGCGTTCTCTTTCGGATTTTTTTGAATATGTAAATACCATATCGTAATAAGGCTTATCGATTTGCCATCCCTTTTCCAATCGGGCGGAGGAGTTTTCCAAGATAATTTTATAAGTAATTCCAAGTTTCTTCATAATGTAATCGATTACCTCTACGTCGAATCCGGTATATTTCTCAGTCTCTTTATCGAACCATCTACTCTGTTCGGAAGGTTTGCCGCCGATTATCAGGTCTCTGGAGTTTAAAAAACTCGTCGATAAAACAACAAATATTAATAAAAACGCGCTTATTTTCATTTTAACCCTCCGGATAAAAGTAATTCTCTAATTATTATACATCCATACGCTAAGTAAATCAATTAAAAAGAATTAATAAGAAAATCTTCAAATATTTTTTACAAATTAAGGTTTGCGCGTTATAATTAAAAATAAAATACTCTTAAAAGGGGTTAGAGATATGAGAAAGATCATTCTGCTTGTCGTTTTTTTAATAATAATATTTATAGATTGCAGCCAGGAAGCGGCGGTCGCCCCAGAGGTTAACGTAAATCCTTCGGATTATGGAAATATAGATATAACGCTTAATTGGGAAGAGGCGACCGCCGACGTATCCAAAATCTCGGCGTTGGTAGTTAACGCGGCTAATACTAAATCGACCGGGTTTGAAGGCGCGTATCAAACGGGTATTAAATTCAGCTTTAGCGTTCTACCGGACGATTATATGGTCGCTATAAAATATTATAATAATAAAGAGGAGCTTCTCGCCGAGCAATACGATTCGGCGTCGCTCTCGAAAGGGGACTCTAGATCGCTGAATTTTATTCTCTTCCAATCGGATATAAAAGCTGTCCCGATCGCTCCGGTAATGAAAGAACTCGCCGAGCAAAACGAAGGGGTCGGGATCGGTTGGTCTTTGGACTCGACTATAGAGAGCGGTTTTGAGATAGCGAGGAGCGTCGATAATATAAATTTTTTAACAATCGGTTCTACTCTACCGGCTAACGCGGTAAGTTTTATCGATAAAGTAATAGTCCCCGGATCGTCTTACTATTACAAGATCAGGTCTTACAATAAATTTGGATATTCCGACTGGTCTAACGTTTTAAATATCAAACTTAGCGGAGAAGGGACTCTCGGCAAAAAGATAACCAAAGTAGTTATAACCGAGCTCGACGGGAAAAGCTCGACCTTATATCCCTTGACTATATCGCATATTTTCAGGGAGAAAGACGTTTACGATGCGCTGACTTTCTCGATAAGCGGACAAGGATTGCCAACGCAGACGGATATAAAGTCAAGATACTCGGACGGGTCGATCAAGCACGCATTGCTGTCGACTATTCTACCAGAATTGAAAGCGCGCGGCGAGATCGAACTTGGGATACATATCGCGTCTAACGCCAATACAACCGACCCGCTTGGAGACGAACTGTTAAGCGATATGGAATTCGATATGATTTTTGACTTTGATTCTTGCGGAAAAGACGTTTCGCTCAAAAGTCTCCTCGCAAGCGGTTTGGATAAAAAAAATTGGCTGAACGGCTCGATTGCTCGAGAGATACTGGTAACAAATTTTTCGGCGTCCGACGTCGGAAATCCCGTATCGGTAAACGCCGCGATCAGATATTACAAAGATACCAAAGCGGTAAGAGTCCTTTATAGCGTAGAAAATTGCCGCGCCGACGTAAGACAAATCTGTTCGTATTCTTTAAAGATCGACGGCGTTCTCAAACCTACGGGCGGCGCGGAGTTTAACAAAACCGTTTTCGGACCGGAGAGCGTCGCTCACAACAACGACGCTCGTTGGGCTAAGATCGTATGGATCGGCGAGAGCCCGTCGAATATAAACGTCGTTTACGATAAGGAGTATCTTGTTTCGACAAAAATACTACCCCCTTACGATACCTCTATTAATATATCTACCGCCGCTATCGACTCCGTTTATAACTCATATATCGGTTCGGATACCGGCATTATGGGAAATGGGGTTTTAAATAAGTATTTTCCTTCGACTGGGTGGCGTATGGAGATAGGATTATACCCCCAATGGAGCGCTATGTATATGCTTAGTATGGACAGGAAGATGTTCGACGTAACTATCGGAACCGGCTTTTTATCGGGGAGCGCTCCGATTCATTATAGAGAAACTAAAGATATCGATTATTTCGGAAGGATAATAAGCGTGGACGATAGACCGACTATATGGTTAGGACAGAACGACGGCGGTCAAGGATTTACTTATCTATATACCGAGGAGTCGGATCGAATGCCGAATAAAACGGGAGACGTCGATACTACGTGGAGTATCGATAGGGCGCATCAGGGGTCGTTTGCGTTTATACCGTATATATTTACCGGCGAATTCTTCTTTCTTGAAGAGATCTATTTTTGGGCGGCTTACGACGTCGGTTGTTCTAACCCCGGTTATAGAGAAAATGAAAAGGGTTTGATAAAAGATCAGGTCAGAGGCGAGGCGTGGGCTATACGGAATATAGCCGACGCCGCGTTTATAGCCCCCGACTCCGATTCGCTTATGAAAAACTATTTTACGGAGAAGCTTAACAACTCCCTTTTATACTGGATAGAAAAGTATATAACTAACGGCTTCCATCCGATCGGCTGTTGGGATTATATCTCAAATTGGGGATGCGACGGCGGGAGACCTCAAAGGTATTTTAAACCGAACGTCAGATATATGGCGTCGCCTTGGCAGGAGGACTTTATACTTATAGTTATGAACCATTTAACGGATCTCGGTTTTTCAAACGCCGTTCCTTTGAAAGAGAGATTGGCGGGGTTTCTTGTCGGCAGGGGGCAACTTCCGTGGCAAAGGTTCAATTCTTATCAGATTCCTGTAAGCGTTACGAAGGAAGGGAGTTACGATTTGCAAGATTTTTTTAGCGAGCCGATTAGTTTTATATCAAATTGGTCGGAAGTCGAATCTTATTTTATTTACGACGTTTCAAATTTACCGGAGTGGTATCCCGAGTTTGACTCAATAGGAGCTCCCATAACATACGTTTCAAAAACCCCTGAAGAAGAGTGGTCCGATAGCTGGAGTCCGGCGCCGTTTGATTATCCGACTATCGCTATGTCGGCGGCGGCCGGCGCGGTCGATTATCCGGGCGCGGGAGCGGTATATGAAGCTCTAAGGTCAAAACTCGCTGGGGCGATCGCCGATTTTAGCTCCAACCCGACTTTTGGATTTAAGCCGAGGATCGAGGAGTAGAAATAAGCTGATATTTCTTTACTTTTTATGATATTTATTATACTTTTTGTAAAGCAAAACCTCTTTTTAGTTGTTATATATTATATATAAAAAAACAGGAGGTTTTAAATGGCTGAAACTGATTCAAATTCTTTGGGAGGGGTAGAGGTGAATATTAATCCAAAAGATGTGAGCGAAAAGTACAAAGCGTTGGAGTCTTCGATTCTAAATATTGAGAAATCCTTTGGTAAAGGATCAATAATGAAATTGGGATCTCGAAAGATAATAAACGTTGACGTTATTCCAAGCGGCTCTTTGTTGCTTGACGCGGCGATGGGGGTAGGCGGTTATCCAAAAGGCAGAATTGTTGAAATCTTCGGACCCGAATCTTCAGGAAAAACTACGCTGGCGCTTCACGCTATAGCCGAGTCGCAAAAAAACGGCGGTATTGCCGCGTTTATCGACGCAGAACACGCGCTTGATCCTAATTACGCTAAAGCTCTGGGGGTTAATATCGGCGAACTTTATATCTCTCAGCCCGATACCGGCGAACAAGCGCTTGAAATTGTAGAACACTTAGTGCGAAGCGGCGCGGTTGACATAATCGTAGTCGATTCTGTGGCGGCTCTAACGCCGCGAGCGGAGATAGAAGGGGATATGGGCGACAGTCACATGGGGCTTCAGGCGCGGTTGATGAGTCAAGCGCTTAGGAAGTTGACCGCGGTAGTATCAAAGTCAAATTGTTGC
>JAGOCL010000365.1 GCA_017998755.1 Spirochaetota bacterium
CCTATATACTGCTCCAAAGAGTTATATTTTTGACTGGTTTCTTCAATTTTCTGATCGATATTTGAAAGTAGGGCTTTGGCGTTTTTTATGTCGTCGATTTTTGTAAAGGCCGAATCTGACAATTCTTTTAGTTCATTCAGAACTTCCGATATAGTATCTATTTTTTTTCTGTCTGAGATTATCAGAGCGCCTTTTTCTATTGAAGATTTAGCTATATCGTCGATATTCATTAGTTTCTTTTCGACTTCTACGATTTTCTCGCGATCCTGCTTTATGTTTTTGATTTCTTCTTTTATCGTGTCTATTTCAGTAGATAGCTTCTCTTTCATAGCGTAAGCGCGGTCAAAAAGGCCTGTTGATTTTTCAAAGTTTTTAATATTTTCATTAATATTAGCAATTTTCTTATCTAAGAAACTGCTGTGTTCAAGGAATTTACCGGTAAATTTATCGTCGATTTGTTTTATATTATTTTGTAAAAGCGTTACGTCTTTTTTATAATTTAATAGTTTTATATTTAAATCGTCTTCGGTATTTTTGTATCTCTCTTTTGTATTTTCTATTTCTTTGTTCATCATATCGTTAAGCTCGGCTTGAAATATTTTGTATTCGTCTAATAATTTGATCTTACCATCCTCGACTTTTTTACCGACTTCGATATCGATTTTGAGTTTCATCTCTTGAAGTTTGTCAGAAAGATCGTTAAATTTTACTACAAACTCCGATAAATGATTGTTATTTCCTTCGATAAGTTTCTCAGCTTTTGAGAAATATTCTTTTTCAATTTGAGAAACTTTTTCTGTAAAATTATTCTCTGCGTTTTTAGTTTTATCAAAAATTTCGTTAAGGTGAATCTTATATTTTTCTGCAAACATATCAAGTTTGGTATCAAATTTCTTATTATATTCGTCAATTTTATTTTCAAATTTCTGATTAAATTTATCATCGAAAAATTTGAAATTTTGTTTTATTTTAATAAGTTCGGTTCGATATTCGGAGATTTTTAAATCGCTTTCCGAAGATAATTTTTTGTACTTATCTGTTAATTCCGTACTGCCTTTAACAAACAAATCGTTGATTTGAGCTATACCGTTATCTGAAAGGGCAGTTATTTCATTTTCAATTTTCATCTTAAGATTATAAATATTTTCATTAATATCGTTAAATTTTGTAATAAAACCGTCGAGTTTTTCTTTATTCGTATTTAAAAGTTCTTTTCCTTTATCAAAATAAAAAGTCTCGATATTATTCAATTTCTGAGAAAAATCTTCTTTAAAACTATTTATTTTCTCGGCAGAATCGGAAATATTTTGATCTATAAATTGGCTATTTTCATTTAATTTTGACGCAACTTCGTCTTTAAAACTATTAATTTTAAAAATAATTTCATCGTTATCATTTTTTAAATCTTGCTCAAACTTGCTACGTTTGTCGTTCATTTCTACCTTAAAACTTTCAATTTTATCGTCCAAAGAATTATTTAGAGAAGCCGATTTTCCTAATAGATCTTTTTCGATTTCTAACGCTTTTTCGACCATATTATCGTGTATAGATTTTAATTTTTTTTCAAATTCCGTATAAGTTTTATCGAATTTCTCAGAGATTTCCAGCGTTTTATCGTCGGCGTCGTTATTAAGTTTTAAGAGAGATTTATCGATATTTTGGAAAGTTTTTTCTTTTTCAGTATCGAAATAACCTTTGATCTTCATTAAATTTGTATTAACCAAATTCTTGTATTTTTCAAGATTTTCTATAATATCGTCTTTAAACATTTTCTTCTTTTCTTCGAGAATGTTGAATTGAGAAGAAAGATCTTTAAGATACGCTTCCTTATCTGTTTCATATTTGATTTTTTGATTTTTCAAATCTTCGTCGATGCTATTTCTAAGAGAAATATTGTTTTCAGATATTTGATTGAAGACTGATTTCTGTTTATCTGAAAAATCATTAATAGCGATATTAAAGCTATTTTTTACATTATCAATCTCTTTAGTTAGCAAATCGTATTTTTTCAATAAATCCGAATAATTGCTATTAATGCTTGAATATTTATTGTTTATTTGAGTTTCAAAAGTATTGATATTGTTATCGACTCCGGATTTGACGTCTCCGATATTTTTAAAGACTTCCGATCTAAACGCTTCAAGTTTTGTTTTAATATTGTCAAATATTTCTAATTCAAGTCTTATTCCCATCTCGTTAGAGTTGTTTATATGCAAATTGAAGTCCTTTAGTCGATCTTCTATTTCTTTATAAGTATATTCTTTTAAATTCTTAATTTTTTCAGAAGATTCGGCTATAAAGTTCTCAAAATCCCTGATTGTTATTTGAGAAGAATTCTCAATCTTTTTAAAATTATCGTAATAAGTTTTATATTTATCCTCGTTATCTTTTAATAATTTCAGAACGTAGTTTTTGCTTTCAGATTTCATCTTTTCCGAATATTTGGTATAATCGCTTTTTAAATTTGAATCCAACTCCTTTAAATCCAACAAATAATCCGACTTTTTATTCTCGAGATTTTTAATTATTTTTTCGCTTAGCTCTTCGGCTCTGCTTTCTAATCTTGAAACGTATGTAGAATAATCATTAATTTTAGTTTCAAGATTTTTCTGAGCTTCGTTTTCTAGAGTCTCATAGTTATTTTTAAAATCTTCAAACTTCATTTTGTAGTTTTCTGTGATTAATTCATACTCTTTTTCCGCTTCTTTGACGTATTTATTGTTTAATTTTGTTATTTGTCCGTCAATTCTATCTATATCTGCATTATATCTCTTAGAATTATCGACAAATATTGATTCTTGCAATTTTATAAAATCAAAAATCTCATTTTTTCTCGCGTCAAGCTCTATTTTATTTTTAGTTTCTACGCTTTTAAAATATTCGGTTATCTCTTTTTTCTTTTTATCGAGATTTTTTGTCATATTTGCTATTTCATTCTTAAAGATTTTCATCTCATTTTTCATCTCTTTTTTATCGGAAGATCCCGATACGGAAGTATTCGCATTTTGAGAATCATTGGAAGAGGAGATCATTTTTTGCATCTCAGACTCAATTTGAGACAACCTCTTCGCGACGCTTTCGTCAAAAACGGCGTTTTTCTCTATATGAGCCGTAGCTTTATTCAGAGTTTCAAGTAAATATGAGCCCTTTTGCATGGAAGATTCGAGATTTCCGTCAAAATCCTTTAGTTCGACGTATCTTTCTTTAGAAAATTTACTCAAATCCTCTTTTATCGTTTTGTATAACTTAGATATTTTATCAAAACTTCTGTTTTTCTTATCCAGTTGTCTAACAATCAGAAGAATTGTAGTAGATATACAAATAGATAATATAAATAAAATAGCGGCGTTCATTTTAATAATCTCCTAAAATAATATATTCTTAAACGCTTACTTACGCGACGGGGTGTTATACTCCAAATCTAATATCAACTCGACTTCGCCGACTGATAAAGACAAATTCTTTGCTATGTCGTCAATCGACCAGCCCTGAGC
>JAGOCL010000366.1 GCA_017998755.1 Spirochaetota bacterium
AATGCGAGATTTAAAGCGTATATGGATAGATTTTTACCGGAATGGCGATTAATTAAAGCCGAACTGAATAGTTGACGAATAGTGATTTTACTTTGACACATATGTTGTTTTACTTTGACACATATGTTGTTTTACTTTGACACATATGTTGTTTTACTTTGACACATATGTTGTTTTACTTTGACACATATGTGTCTGCGTCTCCTATCCCTTTATATAATCAAAATTTCTATTGACTTGAATATGGCGAAGTTTTATAATTTTATAACAAAAATTTCTATATACAAGGATGCGGTTATATGAAAAAAAGATCGTTTATTGTAATATTTTACTCGGTTCTGATTATTATGTTTACAGGTTGTCTCTCTTTTTTGGACGTTTTTAAGCAAAACGATAATCCGGTAAACAGTCCCGATAATTCTCAAAACAAGAGTAATACGGCGCCCGCGGAGATCGCGGCTGAAATCGCCGTTAGCGATCCGACCGTTAAAACGACCTCTTTATTAAACCTCGCGTTAGGGTATAATGTTACTATTAAAAATACAACCGCTTTGCCGATCGAAAAAGGGGTATGTAAATATTCAATAAAATTGAAAGACGGGAATTCCGTATTTACTAATAGCGTCGATCTGAATCAACTTATAAATAAAGATAGCTCCGCAAATATTTTTCTACCCGGAGATATACTGTTTTCAAATATTTATAAAATTGTAACGGATCTTAAACAGAGAAGCTCCGTTGAGTTAGTATTAGACGGTTCCATCGATCTATATTCGGGGAACGTTACAAAAAAATATACGTTCAATAAATCGAGCTTGTTATCGGTTCCAAAAGCTCCAAAGATTACGGCCGGTAAATTTGTCGTAACAAATCTGGATTTTCTCTCCGCCGAGTTTGGTTTTGAAATATTTGTAGATAATCCCAATTCTTTTGCTATTCAGACGACGCCGTATTATTCGGTGAATTTTGACGCAAATTCTATAGTATCCGCCGGAAGCTCCGAAGGCATAACCGCCCAACCGGGAGCCGTTACAAAAACGGTAATTCCGTTAAAAGTTAACTTTATGACTTTGGCGGCGTCGTTATTAAGCAAGAAATCTTTTACCGTGAACTTTACCGGCGGCGTTAATTACGATTCTTACGCGGGGAAAGAGGACGATAAACTCGCTATAACCGACGCTTTTAATATACCTCAATTTCCAAGTATCAGATTAGTCGACGTTCCGGTTAAAAGCTCGGTATTACCGCCGTCGTTGAAAGTAAGCGTCGTTATGGAATTTACCAATCCCAACGCTTTTGCCGTGGATATCCCCGGGATGAGCATAAAACTTAAATCCGACGGTAAAGAGATAATATCGTTGAACGTTTCAAGCCCCGTTCATATCGAAGGCAAGGGAAAGGCCAACTCGACGATTCCGATAGAATTGGATCCTATAAAGTTCGCTACGGGACTGGCGGGTAAATTTTCCGTATCGCTTGATACTCAGGTTAAATCTTTGATCGGCGACGGCGTCGTAACAAACCATTACGAATTGAAGCTGTAATCGTCTATCGGCGTCGGCCTATATTTAATAAGAATTTTACTAAAATAAATATTATTTCTTGACAAAAAGCCGTTTTGTGAATATATTTGTATTATATGAATAATACAATAATACAAAATCGGACTATAATCTATGAAATTTCTTCTTGATACAAAAAGCGGCGTTCCTTTTTACAGACAAATAATCCAGCAAATAGAGTATAACATAGGGGTTGAGGCCATAAAACCGGGGTATAAGCTTCCGACGGTGAGATCTCTTGCCATTGAATTGAAAATTAATCCCAACACTGTCGCTAAAGCGTATAGCGAACTTGAGATCAGAGGGATCGTTATAACTCAGGTCGGTTGCGGAACGTTTGTTTCGGACAAAAAGATCGAAGTCGACGAATTGGAAAACAAAAAAAAGATCGAAGAATTTACAATAGATATTATAAAAAGAGCAAAATTGTTGAATTTAAAAAAAAATGATGTAATTAAGTTGTTAAACGATTATAATGAAGATAATTAAAGTAGAGCGGTTATTGATAGGAGGATAGCGATACCATGTTTAATTTTAAAAATAAAAACGATAATTATTTGATTAAGAATTTACTTCCCGCGGAATTTGAAAAGACTTTTTATATGAATCCGATTTCAATATTAATCTATATTTTATTTCTTACGTCGGGATATTTGGCGTACTTTTTAAAATTTAGAGATCATACTATGATCGATTTAGTAGTTATTATTCTGGCGCCGCAGATTTTATTGGTTATTATGACGCTTACCGGAAGGTGGGAAGCGTTTATAAACGGCTCTTTTCTTTTAGCTCTGATTTTATTTGCGTATAAAGGGATAAATTCATTTTATTTAACTATATTTATCATATTAGGAGCGATTATGACTTCGTCTATACAAATTGCGAAAGAGTGGCAGAGGGCGATTATTTTAAGATTCGGGAAATTCAAGAAAGTAAAAGGTCCCGGAGTGTTTTTTCTGATACCTTTTATCGATACGGTTAGTAAAATAGTGGATCTCCGAATAAGAGCTACCGATTTTGTCGCCGAGACGACCTTGACGAAGGATAGCGTTACGGTAACTGTGGACGCGCTCTGTTTTTGGCTGGTATGGGACGCCGAAAAAGCGATATGCGAAGTCGAGAATTACGTCGAAGCGGTGGTTTTGAGCGCGAAGACCGCTCTGAGAAACGCCGTTAGTATGAACGACCTGTCTACTCTGCTGGAGAGAAGCGGAGATATCGAAGAATGCGTGAGAAATCAGGTGGATAAAAAGACGACGGATTGGGGTATAACTATTCAGAATATCGAAATACAGGAGATTAAGATTCCCCAAGAGTTGCAGGACTCGATGAGCCGGCTTGCTCAGGCGGAAAGGGAAAAGAAGGGTAGAATTCAGCTCGGCGAGGCGGAGATAGAACTTGCCAAGAAATTTTCCGAAGCGAGCGCTTATTATAAAGATAACGAGACGGCTCTTAAACTCAGGAAGAT
Source organism: Spirochaetota bacterium (assembly GCA_017998755.1). Taxonomy (GTDB): domain Bacteria; phylum Spirochaetota; class GWE2-31-10; order GWE2-31-10; family MWDO01; genus MWDO01. Next base: position 3,031 of record JAGOCL010000366.1, read on the forward strand.
GCATATCATAAACGAAGGGTTAAAGAAGGGAAATTCCATGATTATGGTTCCGTCTTCTATGATGGAAAATCTTGACGGCAACTCTGTTTTTGGCGTTCAAGCTCTCGATGAAATTCAAAAAATGAAAAATAAGGAAGATAAAAATATTAAGAAGTCATAACAATATGAATTTTGCTCTCCGTCAAATTTCTTAAAAATTTGACGGAGAGCAATTTTTTTTTATTTTTTACTTGACAAATTGTATTAGTACTATTATATTTGTATTATAACAATAGTACAATAATACAAGATTGAAATCTTGGAATTGTAGTTTGAAATTATATTTTAAATTTTTTATAAAAGGAGAGTTTATGGAAGTAGTAAAAACAAAAGAGCTATTCAAAGACTATATCGTCAATAAAATAGCGATTAATGCTTTGAGAGGCGTTGATGTGACGATAAACGAAGGGGAGTTTACCGC
>JAGOCL010000367.1 GCA_017998755.1 Spirochaetota bacterium
TATTTGGATAATGAGTATATTCACATTATTTTTTATTGCTTTTATGGAATGGATTATAGGATATTTTGTAAACGATATTATGGTTAAGATTGGTTTTATTTTATTTTTAACTGGTTTACTATTACCAATATTTATTATTGTTACAGGTATGCTAAATGATATAATAAACAAGCGCGCGTGATTTCTGCGCATAACGCGATGTAAAACGCTGCGCCGGAGTACTGGCTTGGCTTTCGGGGACATTTTAACTCCGCGAGTACGCTCCGTCAAAACGTCTTATATATCGAAAACGTTATCGGCAATGACCGATTTTAATTTTATGTTTCATATATTTGCTATAGTAAGGGAGAAAAACGATGTTTTATAAGAAATTAACTTCAATTTTTCTATTACTAATTATTTCAACTATTTTATTTTCACTGGATAAAAAAATGGATCAGACAATAAAAATTAATATTAAAATAAATAATAGAGTATTTGAAGCTGAATTATTAAATAATCCTACAAGTAAAAAATTTCTTAAACTGTTACCGCTTACTTTAGATATGAAAGATCTAAATAATAACGAAAAATATTTTTATTTAGATGAGAAGTTACCTGTAAAAACTGAAAATTTTGCGATTATTAATTCAGGCGATATAATGATTTATGGCGATAATTGTTTGGTTTTATTTTATAAATCATTTAATACAACTTATAAATATACGAGAATTGGAAGAATTGTTAATATTGATGAATTATTAGATACTATTGGCTCTGGTACAGTTAAAGTAACATTTTATAAAGAAGAGAGTAAATGAGTATAATTAAATATTACGAAGAATATCATTTTAAGAAAGTAACAATAATGCAGTAAAATTATATCGATGCCAATTACAATTTTATAAAAGCGCGACAATTGTCAAAAAAAGTTTTTAATCATTGACAATTGGGATTCTATCAATTATAATTTTGTATAATTCTTTGGGAGAGGAAAAAATCAATGTCTAAGCCGATTCATGATTACGACGAAGAAAAGATCAAGACTCTTAGTTCTTTAGAGCATATAAGACTTCGTAGCGGAATGTATATTGGTAGAATTGGGGACGGTACAAACTACGACGACGGTATATACGTCCTTTTAAAAGAGGCCGTCGATAACTCGATAGACGAATATATCATGGGATTCGGCGATAAGATACTAATAGAGATCAAAGATAAAACTTTCGCCGTCCGGGACTACGGCCGAGGTATCCCGCTTGGAAAATTAGTAGAGTGCGTGTCTACTATAAATACCGGCGCGAAATACAACGACGACGTGTTTCAGTTTTCCGTCGGGCTAAACGGAGTAGGTACGAAAGCGGTTAACGCGCTATCAAAAAAGTTTATAGCGGCGAGTTATAGAAACGGCGAATGCCGTATCGTAACGTTTGAGCGGGGAGTTTTAAAAAGCGACAAGACGGTAAAAGATAATAAGCCCGACGGAACATTAATACAGTTTATTCCCGACGACGAGATATTTGGCGATTTTCAGGTAGTCGACGATATTATTGAAAAAAGAATGTATCATTACGCTTATTTGAATTCGGGATTAAAAATATTTTATAATAAAAAGGTCTTTGAAAGCGCAAACGGACTAAAAGATCTGCTTGACAGCGAGGTCGGTTCGGATAATATATACGATATAGTACGTTTTAAAGATAAATACTTGGAATACTCCTTTTGTCATACTAATAACTACGGGGAGACGTATTTTTCTTTTGTTAACGGGCAACATACCAGCGACGGCGGAACTCATCAGTCGGCTTTTAGAGAGGGCATCCTAAAAGCGATCAACGAGTATTCAGGAAAAAGTTTTAACAGCGTCGACGTTCGGGAGGGGTTCGTAGGAGCCGTCGCGATTAAGTTGAAAGACCCGATTTTTGAGTCGCAAACAAAAAATAAACTTGGCAATACTGATATTAAATCAAAGATAGTAAACGAAGTTAAAGATTCTCTACTCATATACCTTCATAGAAATAAAGTTGTCGGCGATAAGATTATTGAAAAAATAAAATTCAACGAAAGTTTACGAAGCGATCTTCAACAAGTTCAAAAAGAGGCGAGAGAAAAAGCTAAAAAGATTCAGCTCAATATCCCAAAACTGAAAGATTGTAAAAAGCATTTTAGCGATAACGATAAATTAAGAGAAAATACGACGATTTTTATAACAGAGGGGCAGTCTGCGTCGGGAAGTATAGTGTCGAGTAGAGACGTTTATACGCAGGCGGTTTACTCTTTACGCGGTAAGCCGTTAAACATTTTTGGTATGAGAAAAGACGCTATTTACAAAAATGAAGAGTTGTATAATTTGATGAAAGCGCTGGGAATAGAAGATGGGATCGAGGGGCTGAGATACAATAAAATAGTTGTGGCTACCGACGCCGACGTCGACGGATTTCATATCAGGAATTTACTGTTGACATATTTTCTTGTATATTTTGAGTCTATCGTTCTAGCCGGGCATCTTTATATACTCGAGACTCCGTTGTTTCGCGTTAGAAATAAAAAAGAGACTATATACTGTTTTTCCGAAGAGGAGAAACTAAGCGCGCTAAAAAAACTCGGGAAAAATCCGGAGATAACGCGGTTCAAGGGGTTGGGGGAGATATCTCCGAAGGAATTCGGGCAGTTTATCGGAAAAGATATTAAATTACAAAATGTTAAAATAGAACACATAACAGAAGTTAAGAAGTCGTTAAATTTCTTTATGGGCAAAAATACCCCCGAAAGAAAAGAATATATCATGACAAATCTGGTTTGATTTTTAAAATTCAATATTCGGCTTAATATTCCCGTCGGATAATATCTCGTCGAGCGTATATTTAAAAACTATAGTTTTTTTATCGTCGGATATGCTTTCGATATTTGATTGTTTCCAATTTGGATCGATATTAACCGCTTTAGGGAGAATGTACTTAAATATCATAGGTAAGCTTTGGGAATAATTTTTTATCGACTGCAAACATGGGTGTTTGAAGTCGATCTTTTTTAATATTTTGATAACTCTCTCTTTTTCTTCGATTTTCAATTTTTGGTTTTTTTTGAAATCGCTATAAAGACTGGTAAAGAAATAATTATCGCTTGATTCGGACTTTTTAAAGACGGAAAGCAAAAAATCGCGGTCTTTGTCGGAGTTTTTTAACTTTGCTAGTATATCTTTATTAAAGGTATCGGTTTTAATAACGGTGGGAAGATATGCGTCGTAAAAATTTTTACCGGCATAAGAGGAACCGAGGAATCCCGACGATATAAAAGTTTCAATCTTTGTCGATTTTTTATTTTCAGTAACGATAAAAGGGAAAAATACCGAGATGTATTTTTGCGTATTTTCAACGGGATATTTGAACGACAAAGAAAACTTGACGTTAACTCCGTTTTGATAACCGGATTTTTCATAATTAATTAAAAAGAATTCAACGTTTTTATCGAAATATTTCTTCAATTCATTTTCATCTAAAATAATAG
>JAGOCL010000368.1 GCA_017998755.1 Spirochaetota bacterium
ACCGACGACTACGATTCAACCAACGACAACGATTCTACCAACGACAACGATTCCTCCGACGACCACGATTCTACCTACGACAACGATTCTACCAACGACAACAATTCAACCGACGACAACAATTCAACCAACGACAACGATTCAACCAACGACAACGATTCAACCAACGACAACGATTCAACCGACGACAACAACAACGCTTTCTCATACAAACAATCTTCGCTATTTGTTAATAAACGAGTGGTTCGACGGCGGAACTAACGAGGATTATATTGAGATAAAAAATTTCGGACCAGACGACGTCTTTATCGACGATACAAGCATTAAGGTAGTATTTGGCGCAAATCAAGCGACAGTAGCGACGCTTCAAAGCTTTCTCCCCGAATATGAAAACGATCCTGTAAATAAAATTCATACGTCGAGCGGAACGGTTATTAAAAGCGGCGAAATATTTTTAATTGTCGATAGCGACGTTTCTACAGATAATATTTTAATCATTAGGGGTTGGAATAATTTTACCGGAAAAATATTTTTATCCGATGAAAAGACATTAATAGGTTATAAAGATAGATTGAGCGACAATTTCGCCTTTTTAGAAGATATTTTGAAGTATAAATGGAGTAAAACTCCTGATCCGGCTTTTTTTAAAGAATATATCGGTTATTCTACTTGTTCATATATGTTACGCGATTTTGATATTTATTCGCAATCTCCCGAAGAACCTTCGTCTTGGAAAAACTATACGGCATACCAAAGAACTGCAGGAGTAGACAACTATTCCGAATAGTTTAATAGGTAAACCGATAAAATATTTAGAATTTTTTATTGATTTTTTTTTTAAATTAAAATATAAGTTTTTAAGATTATAAAATTATAAATGAGATAATTAACTTAATTATTGTAATTTTAGCAGTCTTAACGATTCAAAAAAATATTTTATAAGGATTGTTTAATGATTAGAAGACACGATTATTACAGCGACGAACAGTGGGCGAAATTTTATGAATTTTCAAAAAATATAAAAACTCCGGCATTGATCGTCGATTTGAGTTTAATAAAACAAAAATACCTTGAATTATCCGAACATTTCCCGTATGGAAAAATTTATTACGCCGTAAAAGCGAATCCCGCTATCGAAACGCTTAAACTTCTGAGCGACCTAGGTTCAAATTTCGACGTAGCGTCCATTTACGAATTAGACAAGTTGTTATCAATCGGAGTATCGCCGGATAAAATCAGTTATGGAAATATCATTAAGAAAAGAGAAGACATAGAATACGCTTATAATAAAGGGGTAAGGCTATTTGTAACCGATAGCAAGTTAGATCTTCATCACTTAGCCGCTCACGCTCCAAAATCAAAAGTTTTTGTGCGAATTCTTGTAGAGGGAGGCGAAACCGCCGACTGGCCGTTGTCCAGAAAATTCGGTTGCCATCCGGATATGGCTTACGACTTGGTAGTAGAGGCGAAAAACTTAGGGCTTGATCCTTACGGAATTTCATTTCACGTCGGGTCGCAACAAAGAGATATAGGCTACTGGGACGAAGCGATCGCCAAAGCCAAATATCTTTTTTCAGCTCTGGAAGACGAGGAAAATATCAAGTTAAGAATGATCAATCTCGGAGGCGGTTTTCCTTGTTCTTATAAAAGCCCTTCGAACGAAATATCCGAATACGCTTCAGAAATTACCAGGTATTTAAAAGAAGATTTTGGCGACGATATGCCTGAGATTATTCTAGAACCTGGGCGGTATTTAGTCGGAAACGCAGGGGTAATAGTTAGCGAAGTCGTGCTTATCTCCAGAAAAAACAATACGGCGCTACACAGATGGATATATCTCGACGTAGGTAAATTCAACGGACTTATCGAAACGCTTAACGAATCGATTAAATATCCCGTTTACGTCGACGCCGCCGGTAAAATGGGCGAGGTCGTTCTTGCGGGTCCTACGTGCGACAGTATGGACGTTATGTACGAACAATTTAAATATAAGTTGCCGCTAAATATTTCCGTAGGCGACAGGGTATACTGGTTCTCGACGGGGGCTTATACCTCCTCCTATTGTTCGGTAGAATTCAACGGCTTTCCTCCGTTAAAAACTTACTTCATCGATTAACCTCTACTAACGGTATTTATTTCAATAACGTTGGACTCCATTTCGGCTGATAAGAATTCCCGTCGGTTGAGATCGGAGCCAACGAATATGTTGAGAGCGACAAAACGTAGATAGAAGACGGAAAATACCCGTTTACGACTTCTTTCATCGAAATCATTGAGAGCGCTATGTAAATTTGTCTTGGAGACATACAAAAATTAATCGGATAGAGTTCCGATCTGGCTATTTCTTTCTCTATTCCGCTTATCCTGTCTTTCATGGTAATAATATAGAGGTTTTTACCCCACTCGTCTTCTTCAGAATTTATAGCAAGATATCTTGAAGAGTCTATATCGAACGCGCTTCTTTTTTCCAGATCAATCTTAATGCGGTCGTTATTAGATAAAGATATAAGATAAGTTTGATTCTCCTCCGGCGGTTTGAAATATAAAAAGTTCTTTTTTCTATCCCATTCCAAATATACCAAACTCCCCAACTCTCTTTTTAAAGTCAAAGAAAATATATCGTCCGTCGCATCCTCTAAAGGGGTATCGGCTTTGGGTAAAAACAGTATATCGTCGACAATTTCAAAGTCTTTCATGTTCAAATATTTCAGCGCCCAAAACATTTCGCCTTTATCTTTTTTTGAAGTTAAAATTATCGATTTTTGATCTTTTGAATTAATCGATAGCGCGTGAACGTTTTTATAAATTAACCTATTTTCATCCGAGCTTGTATCGTATAAATAAAGATTCCCAAAATCATTCGAGTTTTTTAACGGAGACGCGATATAATAAATTTTATCCGACGTCTCGTTAAAAAAGAAATTTACGACTTTCAATCCGGTTTGCGTTTTTATAAATTTAGCGTTCCCTTTTTTTCCGTCAATAACTTGATAAATTCTACCGTTTAATAGGAAGAACAAATTTTTATTTATCGCGTCTTCATAATACCCTGAAGAGGTTTGCGTCGATTTATCGATGGGATTGTCTTTTAGATATTTGCTTGAACCGTATCTCGCGTCTTCTAAAGAACTGTAAATATCGACATAATAGCCAAAAATCCAACCTTTTATACCTTCGTACTCAACGTTATACCAATAATCTTCAATTTCATCGATTCTAACGCGGTTATTATCTTTAGCTAATATCGTAACAATCGCGCCTTTATCTAAATATCTCAAGGTCTTGCTGTGAAGATCGTTTAACGACCTCAATCTCAATCTATCGCTATTAACCACCCCAACGCCAAAATTTTTCTTTATTTCTTCAACTTTCAGATTAGAACTATTATTTAATAATACTTCGCTTTCATACGATTCGGTTTTTTTACAAGATACAAAAGCAAAAAAAAATATCGCTAAAGAAATAAAAAAAGTCTTCATTTTTA
>JAGOCL010000369.1 GCA_017998755.1 Spirochaetota bacterium
GTCGGAGAAAAAAGCGAGAATATTTGTCAGGTTTATTTCGGTAATATTGATTATAATAATAATAAATTCTTTAGTTTCATTATTGTCGTATTTGGCGTCTCCTGAGGATAGATTGAATATTTTTGACAAAATACCTTATGTTTTTAGGAGGGATTTTCTTTTATCATCAGTTTTTATCGTTTTTTACTTTTTCTTCGACGGTTCGAGAGTAAGAAAGGTAAATAAGATATTTTATTTTTTATCTACCGCTATTGTTATTACGCTCTATTTCTTTGTGTTTCGATACGATACGGAAATTAACAAAACAATTTTCAAAAATTATTTCAACTACTCTGCGCTAATAACGGCGGTAGCTGTATTATTGGGATTTAGACATATAGCTTTTATACAAAATATATATTATAAGAAGTTTAAAAGAAAAGATTTTTTGTTGACGCTTATAATTTTGATACCGCTTGTGTTTTTTTTGTTTTCCGTTATTCTTCAGAAGCATATAAATAACGCGAATAAAGGGAATTCGGCGTTATTTGATCAAAATTTATTTAACTTTGATTTTTCCGATTACGTTGAGTTGAAAGACGAGATAAAGATGTCTGAGGACAAAGTTTTGGTTATGGAGTTGCAGGGATTCGACGCGGCTACAAATAAAAAAATCAGCGAAGGGTGGAACAGGCAGATTTATCTCAAAAGGTTTGCTCTTGAAGAATATACCGACCGCGGGAATTTTAAAGTCGCCGATAACTATCAAGACCCGACCTCCCCGCCGGCGTTTGTTTCCGGTTATATGTGGAGTATGAGGAGTATTCCTGAGTACAAAAAAAGAAGTTCGATACTAGAGATTTTGTATCTTGTTAATATCGACTCGGCGTCGCTTATGGGGTCTGATCTTCTGACTAAAGTGGTTCCGGTTACAAACTGGAGCGGCTCTCCGTATAAGCAGATATATAAGTCGTTTTGCGAAGTATCAAGCGCGTCGGCGACCGACGTTTTAAACGACGGCAATAGTCAGAAGAAATTCCTTTCGTCCTTACACCCCGAAAGGAAGAAACTACTACTGGACTGGGGCGGCGGTAAGAAAAACGAAAAAGTAAAAGAGCTTGCCGAGTCTATTACGAAAAATTATAACAATCTTCTATATAAAACGCTAGCGGTTCAACAATATTTACTGGACGAATATTACTATTCTCTAAAACCGGGGCTTTCTAAGTCGTCGAATCAACTGGAGTATTTTTTGTTTGAATCAAAAAAAGGGTATTGCTCCTATTTTGCGTTCGCCATGACCTTAATGCTTCGGTCGGTCGGTATCGCTTCGAGGGTTTCCGTCGGATTTGCGCCGGATATGGAAAACCGTACGCTGAATTTCTACGAAATCCGTTCTATCGACGGGCACGCGTGGGTAGAAGTATTTTTCGACGATTACGGGTGGCTTACTTTCGATCCGACCTCGTCGAACATAGCTCCGGGGGAGTATTACGATTTTGCATTGAAAAACGAAGAAGAAAGACTTAACCTTGTCGAACAGATATTGAAAAACAGAGATAAAATGAGCGATATTACAAAAGAAATCGACGAAAAAAACTCTATACTCGATAAAATAACCTACAATTTTAAAAAATCTATCGGATGGATCGGATTAACGGCTTTTATTTTGACGATTATATTCTTGTCCATTTTGATTGCGATAAAAAAGAATATGAATTCGGTTTTGTATCGGTTTACAAAAAATTACAGAAAGAAAATCATATATTTATATAAAAGCCTCGCCGGTAAACTACTAGACGTTGGTATCGTCGTTAGAAGCGGAGAGTCTGTTCTGGAATTCGGCGAGAGGGTATCCAAAGAAAACGGTATAGAATTTATAAATATTACAAAAGCCTATCAGAGAGCTCTTTTTTATGAAAATAGCCCAATTAACGAAGAAACTGTCGATCTGAAATCAATAATAGCAAGATTTAATAAAGAATACAAAGCGATCGGCATAAAAAGGAGAATTGCGGCGGTTTTTAATATTTCGAGGTTATGGAGAAAAATAATTCCAATGATCGTATTTGTATTATTGAGCGGGAATATATATTCGCAGGATATAGATTTTGACATACCGGATTTGGACAACGTAGACCGCTATATTGATATGGCTCAAACCGCTCTAAATGAGAATTTTTACGACAAAGCGCTGGCGATACTAAACGCGGCGGAGGCGAAATTCCCCGATTCTTACAAACCGAATTACAGGAAAGGTAAAATATATCTTACAAACGAGTTGAACGAAAACGCTCTTATAGAACTCTTGAAAGCGAAAGACAAAGGATATTTATCGGAAATTTTGTATACTGAGATTTCCAATTGTTACGGTAAAATCGGAGAGGACAGGAAAGCCGTTGAAATTTTAGAGGAAGCCTATAATTTTTATAAGACTATAGAGCTTTACGATAATCTCGGTTGGATGTATTATAAAGTCCACGATCTCTCTAAAGGTATAAAACTTGTAGAAGAGGGGCTTGAGACCTATCCCAAATCTTCGGATCTTCTTATGACTTTAGGCACGTTATATTCCGAAGCTTGGGACTATCTTAAATCGAAAGAGAGTTATCTTAGCTCGATAGATTATTCGTACGAGGATTATAAGTCAAATAGCTTTAGGTCTATCGCATATTACAATCTGGCGCTTCTTGAGCACGGTTTTCTTTTATACGACAACGCTTTCAATTCAACTAACGCCGCGATAAGCTATATAAACCGAAGCTCTCCGCATCTCGAACTGAACTATCTGTATCTGGGAGCGTTGGAATTGAATAACGCTTACGACGAAGTGATAAAAGCGACCCAGCTTGAGCCCCGCACTTTGTTTCCTGAAATGTCGTTGGTCAAAATAAACGCGCTATCCGGGAAAATAGACGAAGCTCTAAATCTTTTAAACAATTTACTGAATACCAAAGATTTTGGATGGATGTTGTATTTCGGAACCAATAAAGCGGCGTATTATTCCGAAATATTTATGGATATGTCATTGATTTATGAATATAAAGCGAATATGTGTAATTTTTCTGAAAAAAACAATATAAAGAACAAATTTACGCGAATTTTCAGGAAAATATACTATAAAGTTAAAAGCCTTTTATATAACATCAGATATACTAACGTTTTGATAAAAATCGGCGAGGAAAAAATCGACGGCGGTAGTAATCTCGAAGGGCTTCATCAGTTATACGACGCTTACGAAAGAATATGGCCCGCCAAAGCGCTGAAAATTCTTAAACTGACAGAAGATATCGAGTTGAAGGCAATTCCCGCGAAAAAGCGCTTTTTTGATATTAATAGAGCGATACTTAACGGTAGAAGGTCGATTTTTTTTGGGAAAAACGATAATAAGAAATTGATAAGCGACGCTCTTCCTTTGATAGACAAAAGATGGGAAAAAAGTAACAAGCTGTGGTTTTATAAAGAAAAAAAATGCAACAAGTCCGATATTAAAAGACTCTAGAAT
>JAGOCL010000370.1 GCA_017998755.1 Spirochaetota bacterium
CACGACGGAGCGTTAATATCTGATCTGGGGGTTTTATATTTAGCGAAGCGCTACGCACCAGAAGTCGCTATCCATATAAGCACTCAGGCAAATATCACAAATTTATATTCGGTCAAACAATACGCCGAACTCGGCGCTCAAAGAGCTATAATGGCTAGAGAATTATCCTTAGATCAGATAGCCCATATAGCAAAGAATTGCGATGTAGAAATAGAAGCTTTCATTCACGGAGCTATGTGCATATCTTATTCGGGGCGTTGTCTTTTATCTTCTTATATGACAAATAAAAATTTAGGCAGAAGATCCGACGACGCCAAAACTGAGACGAGGTCGGCAAACAAAGGGGACTGCGTTCATCCGTGCAGATGGGAGTACGTATTAAAGGAAAACAGCAGACCCGATCAAGAATATCCGATCGAGCAAGATGAAATCGGAACTTATATTTTGTCCTCAAAAGATATCTGTATGATAAATCATATTGATAAACTTATAGAAAGCGGAATAAACAGCTTTAAGATCGAAGGGCGAATGAAGTCGATACTCTACCTGTCGAGTATTATTAGAGCTTACAGAAGAGCTATCGATAATTATTTCGACAAAACCCTCGTTTACGACAAAAATCAGATCGATAACGAATTGAATATAGTATCTCATAGAGAATTCTCGACCGGATTTTTCTTTGATTCGCCGCAAGAGCGTCCTAATCAAACCGACAATACCGAGTATCAAAGAGATACGCGGCTTGCGGCGCTGGTAGAAAATATCGAAGAAGATAAAGCGGTCTTAAAAGTTTACAATAAAATGACGAGCGCCGCCGAATACGAATATATCGGACCGGATATGAAAACCGCTAAAGTCGGTAAAATAATTTTATTCGACAAAAACGGCGTTCAAGTTGAAACGGTTAATCACACCGACAACGTAACGGCTCTGATTTACGACGAAACCGGGTATATTATCAAACCCGAAACGCTCAATATTCTTAGAATGAAATCCGGTTTCTAAGACGATATTTTCCTCTTTAATCTATTTATTTAAGAACAATTCTATTGACCTGAAAATGAATTTTGATATAATCTATTCAAAGTATTAATAATCGGAGTTGATATGAAAATATATTCTTACGATTGCGTAGTCGTAGGAGGCGGAGCGGCCGGAATGGCGGCGGCTCTGGAAGTAAAAAAAAATAATTTTTCTGTCGCAATAATAGAAAGAGAAGAATTCCTCGGGGGTATTCTTCTCCAATGTATTCATAACGGATTTGGACTACACGAATTTAAAGAAGAACTTACCGGTCCCGAATATGCCGAAAGATTTGAAACCAGCATTTCATCAAGCGGAATAGAAATATTTCTTGAAACCACGGCAGTCGATATTAAAAATCATGGAGCTTATAAAGAAATTTACGCCGTTTCAAAAAAATACGGCGGATTTATTATTAGCGCTACCGCCGCGGTACTCTCTATGGGGTGCAGGGAAAGAAACAGAGGCAACATCGGTATTCCGGGTTCAAGACCGGCGGGTATTTTTACCGCCGGTCTTGCTCAACGCCTTGTTAATATCGAGGGGTATATTCCCGGAAAAGAGATAGTCGTAGTCGGATCGGGAGATATAGGTCTTATAATGGCTCGTCGTATGACTTGGAGCGGATGCGCTGTAAAAGCCGTCGTCGAAATACAACCCTACCCGTCGGGACTGCCTAGAAATATCGCTTTATGCCTTAACGATTTTAATATTCCGCTTTATCTGAACAGTTCGGTAATCAATATTCATGGAAAAGATAGAGTCGAACGGGTAGATATTGTTACAAAAAATCCGAGTATATCCGAACCGCCCAAATATTTCTCAATCGACTGCGATACCGTATTATTATCGGTAGGGTTAATTCCGGAAAACGAACTTTCAAAAAAAGTAGGAATAGAGATTAATCCGGAAAATAACGGGCCTTTCGTCGACTCGACTATGGCGACTAACGTCGAGGGCGTTTTTGCTTGCGGCAACGCTCTTCACGTTCACGATCTGGTCGATTTTGTAACCGAAGAATCAAGAAGAACAGGGTTTTTCGTATCGCGCTTTCTCAATAAAGACCGACCGACTCGACAAAACAGAATAAAAGCCGGAGCAAACGTAAGGTACGTTACTCCTCAAAAAATAAATCCCGATACGGATAATATTCTCTATTTAAGACCGATGATCGTTAAAGAAACTTCAGTTTTAAATATTAGCTCTAACGATAAAATAATTTATTCTAAAAATCTTAAGAATATAAGACCGTCCGAAATGATAAAAATAACTTTGACAAAAGATAATATCGGTCCGGTAAACGATACGGAATTTGAAATATCTTTAGTTTAGTAATTATTTCAATAAAAATACTTTTTCAGCTTTCATCTTTCCGTTATAGTAAATTTGAATAGTCCAGTTCCCTTTTACCAGTTCGTAGTCGCTCTCAAACATATATAACGAATGATACACTTCTCCGATTCTTTTTAAAGCCTTATACCTTTGCGAACTGAATTTCTCCCCTTTTTCATTAGTCATTTCAGGATGTACGTGAACTATTTCCAGCTCCGCTTCGGCGCCTAACGGCTTGCCGTTTATGATAAATTCTACGCCAAACATTACGCCTTTTAACGGTTCCAGCTCGTCTGTTATCTTGAGAATCTGTTGTTTGATCTCCTTCAATTTGTCGGTTATCAGCGCCTCGTCTCCGGAAGAATCTCTTTCAGCAACAATCTCGACTTCGTTATACAAACCGTATCTTACTATATCGACTGAAGACACAGAAACCTGCGAGAAACACCCTAAAAACAAAAATAACGCGCATGGTAAAACAGTTAAAATTAGCTTGTTCATAACTCCCCCTCAAAAAATACTAATTTTATATTCGCTACCGCCGCTTGAAATTCAAAACCGGCGAACTGTCGATATTAAAATATTAATATAATTATTTTTTATTGTCAACGGCAACCTAAAACAAAAAATATTTAAAGTGTTGTTTATTTAACTTTTTCGGAGATACGTTATGGAACAGAAAAACAAACCGGCTCTATTGTGTATAGACGACGAACAATCGGTATTAAACAGTTTAATAATTCAATTGAGAGACAACCTCGGAGATCAATACGTCTACGAAGCGGCGATGAGCGCGGACGAAGCTCTCGACGTTATGGAAGATCTGAAAAATAATAATACCGAGATATTAGTTGTCGTTTCAGATTATATAATGCCGGGTATGAAAGGCGATGAGCTATTAATTAAAATTTACAATAAATACCCCGATATAATAAAAATTATGCTTACCGGACAGGCGACTCTCGAAGGGGTAATAAACGCTATCAACAACGCTAAAATTTACAGATATATCGCTAAGCCTTGGGAAAAAAACGATCTGATTATAACTATTCAGGAAGCTATCAAATCTTTTCAGCAGACAAACTATATAAAAAAATTACTAAACGCTTATAA
>JAGOCL010000371.1 GCA_017998755.1 Spirochaetota bacterium
CAAGAATTATTGTCGTGAGATAATAATAATTTGTTTCTAATATTGAACCTGTGCAGTTTAATTGTCTGCAATGATAATAAAGTCAAAGTTCAAAGAAAATCTTGAGTTCAAAAAACGCGAGCATTGCAAAATATAAAAATTATTCACAGTAGCAATCTATCTGCCTTACAGCTACGGCTATCGAAAAATTATCAAGAACAGGCAAACAAAAAAACGCACACAGAAAAGATGGCCATAAAAAAATGAATATTGAGTTATATTATTTAAATTTGTCTATTACCGCTCCAGCTGATAACAGTTTGTTTTCTTACGGCAATTCCTCTGTGCAATTATACTCTTTCTCAAGAATAATTTATCTGATTTTCTGCTATCCAGTCTATAAATTTATGATTTTATCTTCAGATTTTTTTTATCCCACTTTATCAGAAACGATTCAAATTCCATTATTAATATTTTAGGGTTCAGACGCGGCTTCGTTCATCTTGGCGTAAAACGCAGTTGCGGAAAGATACTACTTTTCTGCTATCCCGCAACATCGTTTACGCCTTAGAAGTTAGGCGTTAGTGCCCATTATCCTATCTTTCTTTTCAGGTTGGGAATCTGGTATCCGATTTAATACACTGATAAAATTTTCTTCATTATGTTTTGTCGCAATAGGTTCAAAAAAATCTAATGTTTCATATCGTATTACTTCATTAGATAGCGCTGTAACAATAAATTGATTCATTGAAGTATTATCTTTTTTAGCATATCTTCTGGTTACTTTATGTAATCTTTCCGGTAGTCTTAATTGTAAACTTCCCATTATATTAACCTCTCTTTTGCTAAAAATTCTTGCGGGGTAATAATTGAAACACTATAAGGTTTTAAATCTCCGCCTTTAAAATCTTTAACATTATGCGTAACTATAAAATCTGCTCCAAAATTCACAGCACATTCATAAACCATATTATCATTTTCGTCTTTTAAATTCGGACGTATCTTATAATAAATCGGAACATTGTTAGAATAAAAAACTAATGCTGACAAAATAGTTTCGACTTCTTTTTTATTCAAAGAAATCAAATCAGTTTTTGAAAATTCTAATAATTTAGCTTCGTATTCTAAATACAAAGCAACAGATAAACCATATCTAAAGATACTTTTATTAATATTTGATAATATTTTATAACTTGCTCCATTTCTACTTTTGACACCAGAAACTATTACGCATGTATCAATTATAATTTTATTTAGTATCATATATAATACTATAGCAAATGAAACTCATTTTGTCAAGTGTGTATTTTGAAATGGGCATTACGCCTAACGAATTGGCACAGCCCGACCGCCGCAAGGCGAGTGTCCCGAAATAGGGGTAAGAAAGACGGTTTCCCGTCTCCCTTCCCTCCGAACGTAACGGGCGGATTTCCCGCATTACGCTCTCCAGTCGATTGTTTCCTCATCGGGACTGACACGCTTTTACATCGAATTTGTTTGGAGAATTCTCTGTAATTGCGATTGATTACTTGTTTCGTACGGTGTGCACTACTTCAAGTACACTTCTCATTCGATCACGCAAACTGTCAGCATTTACTACTCTATATATACAGTTTCACTCTTCTCAGAGTTTTCCATCTTATTTAATCTTTCGATATTGACGATGGTTTTGTTTACTGTTCATATAGTCTTATAAATCAATCTTCCTACGTTCCTTTGCTCCGCCGGCGTTGACCGGTTTCTTCGCTACTATGAACGCTCTGACTTCTGAATGTTTCTCCTTATCATTCAGATATCCTTGCTTACTATGCCTGCATTTCCTGTCATTCCGTCACCAATCACCCATTGCAGTCTTATAGTCTCTTTCCGTTTAAGAGTTATTTGTTCAGAGCTATAAGCGTATTCAATATTGAATATCAGATTTCGTCTATCGCCACGGTAAACTCATCGCTGCAATAAACCGAATCGTGTTCGTCCCCTACGGACTGACTCTTCGCTTCCAGTTGCTCTCCACCTCATCTCACGATGACGCAGTTACTTTCAGCTACATAATGCTCAAACTCCATTATTAAGAAGACTTTCACTTCTCTATGCAGACATCATCACAAGCGCACGGGCGACGCCGAAGGCGGCAGCGGCTGTGCCGAGATAAGCGATTGTGCCAAATTCTTTTTTATCCATTAAATTTTTATTCTATTTGCTTTAGCTAAAACATATAATGCGTCAATTGTTACCCATTCATTAATTTCATTTTTATTTACTCCGCCCCAATCAACTAAATCAGAATTCGAAGGTATTCTTAATACTGTTGGATCAGATAAAGTTTTATAATATTTTATTTCAGCCGGCCAGCCTTTATTTTCAATATATTTTTTTTCGATAATATCAAGTGCGTCAGAACATCTCGGATCATTAATAAGATTATTTTCTGCCATAACCTTTAAACCTATTAAGATATTATATCGCCAATAGTAAGGATAATGAAGTTTTAAAAAATTATTATTAATAGGCAATCCTGATTTTAAGGATTTGAATAATTCGCGTTTTAAAAATACTTCTGAACTTTGCTTAATGGCATTTTTTATATTTTGATTTATATGTATCTGAGAATATAAACCTAAAGCTCGCAAAGGTATAAAACTTTCATAAAAAGACGATGTTTTAGCTTCAGGGTTTCTATCACAATTCCAACCACCGTCAGGCCATTGCCATTTTAATAATAACTCAACAAGCTGATGAATCTTTTTATTTTGAGAATCTAATTTCAAAGCTGTGAATAATGCGATTGCCTGTTGGCAAGCACATCTTCGATACCTGTTATTTATAAATGGGACACCTTTTAATTTTTTTATTTCTTCGATAGGTAAATTTTTTTCTACTATAACTGTTTCAGTTACTTCTGGATGAAGCCAGTAATTAATAAATGTATCAACTTTAGGTAATAATACTTTATCGTTTGGCGGATAATCAAGATCAGCTAATGTAAGTAAAATCCAATTAGCCCCAGTCCATTTCTGATAGAATCTTTTAAAAGACCTTTCATTTAAATTATTAACCAGTATTTTTATAATATGAAAATCACAGATTTCTTGTTGAATTTCTTTTAATTTATTAGAATTAGGATTTTCATTTAAAATATTGACTAATAATTTATATTTTATAATAGGATTTTTACTTTTTAGTAATTTATCAATTAGTCTTTTCATATATGTTTACCTGTCGTTTTTCTCTGATTTGGCATATCGCTTATCGAACACGGCTTTTTATCGTCGCCGAAGGCGATGACCGTAGGCCGACGCGCAGCGTCGAGTAAAAAGCCGAAGTTATGCGTTCGTCGGACATTCTCTTATTGTTTTAAACTTCATAAACTGCGAATATTCTAAAAGGTCCTGGTTCAGAATTATTAAATTTACCATTATCAATTAACTTTTTGGTTTCATCAAATGTTTCTAT
>JAGOCL010000372.1 GCA_017998755.1 Spirochaetota bacterium
CAATTAATATATAGTATTTTCCAGAATTATACAAACGATATATTTATGTACAATTCTTTTTCGCCTCGTTATTATAAGTAAATCTCGCGACGACTTTAGTCCCCTTCTCTTTTTCGCTAACAATTTCCAATTCGGCGTTCAGAATACGAGCTCTGTATTTCATAGTTTTCAAGCCCAATCCTTTTCTTTCGCCTAAGATCCCCGACCCGTCGTCGCTTATCTCGAAGCGTATCTTATCGCCTTCTTTTATCAAAATAATTGATATCGTAGAACAACCGCTGTATTTTACCGAATTGTTAATAGCTTCCTGCGCTATGTGAAAAAGATTAACGTTAACTACCGCGTCATTAATAATTATATCTTCGTCGTAAACAATCTCAAAAGAGACGCTAGAATTTTTCTCAATATTTTGCGTAAGCTCTCTTATGGATGGTATTAATCCGTTTTCTGCCAAATTTACAAGAGTAAGGCCTTTTGCGATATTTTTTGTTTTATTTATAGCAGACGAGACTAAATCCTTTAATTCTTCTATGATCTCTCTGTTTTCCGGACAATTGTCGCGCTCCAATAACATTAATTGAAAAGATATACCGGTCAGATGTTGCCCAAGATCGTCGTGGAGGTCCAGCCCGATTCTTTTTCGCTCGTTTTCGCTTATTTCCAGAACTTCTCTTTCCAAACGATCTCGATCCTTAACCATTTCGTTAAAAGACTTAATAACTCCGCCGATTTCGTCTTTTCCTTCGTATTCTACCGGCTTATAGTCGTTTTCGCCAAATTTCAGTATTATATCGTTAAGTAAGCCTAACGGCTTTAAAACGGCTTTATAAAAAACTATTCCCAAAAATACCAAAAAAGATAGAGTTATTATCAATATTATTAATATCGGAAAAATTAATTTTATTACGCCCAAGTTAATCGATTCTACCGGTATTTGAACGGCAATAATCCATTCGGTTATAGCGTTGACGTCCGAATAAGCTCTATAATATCGACCGTCTATTTTGTATTTTAACAATCCAAACTTCCCGTTCATAGTGTCTTTAATTGGAGGATAGTTTCTGAAATTTCTTTCTTCCGGAGACATTTTATCGGCGTCAGATTCAGAATTGAATAACAGGAATCCCTCTTTATCCGTAACGATAACGTTAAAAGCAAGGTCGGTCTCTCTGAATTGATTATCTCCGATAAGGACGTCTTCGCCGATATTTACGACAAAACTAAAACGTTTGATATTTTCAGATTTTGTTAAAATAATATGATATTTACCGTCAATAACGGCTTTTTGCATAACAATGTTTTTTTTATTGTAAATATCTTCGTTTATTGCGTTTTTATTTTCAAAATAACGTAGTATTTCGTTCAGATTATTCTTTTTATAACTATAATATACTTTTTCTTTATCCGAGCCGTCTGTAATAACGAAATCCTCGATATAATTGACGTTTTTTATATAAAGATTTGTTATTGAACCGAAATTGTCAAATTCCATATAATATTTCGATAATATTTCTAATTCCGTAAACATAAGGTTTAAGTTTTTCTTTTGGTTGTCCAATAAATAAGAAGAATAGTCGACCATTTTACCTTCCCTGTCTTCGAACGCGGATTTGACGGTCAAGACGACGAACAACGCCGAAAGCGCGACTATTGTCGCATAAAATATCGAATACAGAGATAAAAGTTTAAAACGTAAAGAATTGGAATATTTCATAAATTTCTAAATATAACTATCGCATTTTGATTAAAAAAACTCATTGTTTTATATCAATAATATTTCTAAATGTAAAATAAATCAATAGTATATTGATAATTAATATCCATTTAAGATTCAGCGCTTATAATCAATAATATTTAGATAAATAGGAGTTTAAATGAGAAAATTAATTACAGGATTCATAATAATCGCTTGGGCGATATTTGCGGGATGCGCTCCGAGTACGGACGCAGGAACTACGACGTCAAGCGACGTTACCGATCTTTGCGCGATTATATTATCCGAGGGGACGCTGGAACCGAGCTTTTCGGCAGAGACGACTAGCTATACTGTTAACGTGGCAAACGCTATTACCGGTATTACAATAAAAGGCGTTCCGGCAAACGTTTATTCCGGAGTATCGGAGCCGGTCGAATTGACTTCTCTCGAAGTCGATAAACCAAAAACATCTTACATTTTCGTTACTTCAAAAAGCGGTTCTTATAAAGCGTATAGCGTTACTGTAAGAAGAGCCCCTGCAGAAAGTTCGAACGCAAATTTACGAGGCATAACGCTTTCTAGCGGGTCGCTAACTACGTCGTTTTCCCCAGCTACTACAACTTACGAAGCAAAAATACTTTTTGACGAACCCAGCGTTACAATATCGGGACTTCAATCGGACTCGGAAGCGACCGTATCGGATCCGGTAACGTTGACCAATTTTACGGTCGGAGTAGCTCAAACGGCGACTATTACCGTAACGGCAAAAGACGCTACGACAAAAGAGTATACCGTAGCCGTAACGAAGCAAGAAGACGTGAAAACTCAGTTAACCGGAGCCGCTCTTACGACTCCCGAAAAACTGTTTTCGGGAGTTGCGACAAACTCGCTAGCGGAGACTCCTTTAGAAGAGCCGGTCGTTACGGTAGAAACCGACGAAAATGATCCTAAAGTAAGGTATAGAGTTACTACGCAAAAAAAGACCGCATCGGCGTCTTACGATCAGAGCAATATTCTTAAGCCTGATACGGACGTTATTTACCCCGGTTCGGTTCTTCTCGGCCAATCTATAGACGACGGCAGTTACCTCGAAGTAACGTCCGGAGTCAAACGACCGGTAAATATCTCTTACAGCTTATCTGGAATCATCGACGGAGTTATAAACAAATCTTTAGTACCTTCGCTTTCCGCGACGAGAGCTTTTCACAACGAGGTTATGTCTCAGGACATACCCGGTCAATCAATATACCAATTTCAGTTCGAGTCAACCGAAGTTAATACCGAAGAGGCGCTTAGTCTTAAAATAAACGCCGGCGTTACATACTCCGGCATAGTTGAAGCTAGCGTTAAAGCGGGTTATAGTTACGAAAAATCTAACACCAAAAATAAATTCCTCGTGAAATTCTCACAGACTTTTTATACCGTCGACATAGACCAGGCCGGCGATAAATTCTTATACGAAAGTTTCGACGTTAAAGCTTTTAAAGGATACAGACCGGTTTACGTCGCGTCGGTCGCTTACGGCAGAGTAGGATTTCTATCTGTCGAAACGACGCTTGACAAAAAAGCGTTTGAAACGACGTTAGCCGCGGCTTGTTCTTACGGTCCGTGGACTGTTGAAGCTGACGTTGCGGTAGCAAAAACCAAGTTGAACGAGACTTCGACAATAAAAATCAATCTTATCGGCGGCTCGACTTCCCCTACTTCGTTGGAAAGTTTTATGG
>JAGOCL010000373.1 GCA_017998755.1 Spirochaetota bacterium
AGTTTCAATACACCAGAACCAGCAGTCCACGCTTTGACGTAATTCAGATCCTTGATATGGTAAAACCGCCTTTATATTAACAATTTTTCCGCTTTTTTTCTTATATTTACATTTGTTAAAAAACTTAATAGCTTCCTCTTTTGATATAAATATTAACAAATCTCCTTTCTTTATATCCTCTGTCGTAAAAAATCTCCCCCCCCCTGCTCCTTCTCCTGTGTAGGCATTAAATCCCTGATATGTCGCTATAACATCGCTATCTTTATGATGAACTGTAATAAAATAGTAAAATTCATTTGAGCTATGGTTTTCAACTAAAACAAATATTCCCGGTTTTAAATTTCTTATATCGCCATAATAATGCTTTAAAACACCCACATTAAAACTATCTGAAGCAACTATTCTTAATAACTCTCTTTCAGATAATATTCCCTCAACTCTAGGCGTATTACTATATTTATTTAAGATTTTCTTCTCAAAAGCTTTTCTTTCTTCATCTGTACAATTAAAAAGTATAATTAATATAGATATAATGATGAAATATCTATAATTTATCATAAAATACTCTCCTAATTTTGTTTTTTCATTAAATAGTATCCTTGGATCCCATATTAGTAATTCATTATTTTATATTAATCAAATGTTTTTACTATAGAGATTATTTTATCGCTCAATTCTCCTGAAATTTCCCAAAATAAATCCTGTTATTGCCGTTGCCGGTCTGTAAAAAAATCGGGGGCTATCTCTCCTAACGGCCAGTCGTCTATTGTCGCCGGTATGGTAAAACTTTTTAATATTAAAATATTTTTTGAATGTTTTTTCAACTATAAATATCAATAATTTAATTTTTATTCAAAAAAATATTTAATAAATTATTTATTTGTTTTATAATGTTGTTATTCTGATAAAAATCAAGGAATACAAATATGAAACTTAGAAAAACAAAAATTATATGCACCATGGGGCCTTCGACTAACGATACCGAGATTATCAAGCAATTATTGTCGGCGGGCATGAATATCGCTCGTTTGAATTTCAGTCATGGCAATCACGAATATCACAAAAGTATGATAGAGAAAATAAGAAAAGCGAGTAGCGAAACGCGAATACCGGTCGCAATATTATTAGATACAAAAGGTCCTGAAATTAGAACCGGCAATATCAAAGACGGCAAAACTATAACGCTAGTTAAGGACAAAAAAATCGTTTTAACGACAGACGAAGTAGAAGGTACTGAAACTCTATTGAGCATATCTTACAAGAAGTTGCCGGAAGAAGTAAGCCCCGGAAAACATATCTATATTGCCGACGGGCTAGTCGATCTTGAAGTTGAGAAAGTTGTAGCTAATAAGATTCACTGTATCGTAAGAAACGGCTCCGAGATAGGTAGTAAAAAAAACGTCAACGTCATTGGGGTAAAAACGTCTCTACCGGCGATAACCGAGCAGGATGAGAAAGATATAATTTTTGGCATCGGTCAGAAATTAGATTATATTGCGGCTTCATTTATTAGAAAACCTTCCGACGTAAAAGAAATAAGAAATATTTTAGATAGATTCAATTCCCCTATTCACATAATATCAAAAATTGAAGACGCGGAAGGGATAGAAAATATCGACGAAATAATCAGAGTATCCGACGGAATTATGGTTGCCAGAGGAGACTTGGGAGTCCAGCTCAAATCGGAGGAGATACCGATAGCGCAAAAAAGGATCATCTTAAAGTGTAATAAAGCGAATAAACCCGTTATAACGGCTACGCAAATGCTTGATTCGATGATAAACAACCCAAAACCGACCAGAGCCGAGTCAACTGACGTTGCTAACGCTATTTTCGACGGCACCGACGCAATAATGCTATCGGGAGAGACCGCCAGCGGTAAACATCCGGTTCTTGCCGTTAAAACTATGAACGATATAGCTTATTTTGTCGAACAATCGGCCGAATATTATATGAAATGTAAAATATATTTTGGAATGTACGACGGCAACAATAGCGCCGGCGAGGCCATAGCAAAAGCGGCGTTCGTCGTAGCGTCGGATATTAACGCTTCGGCAATAATCACTCCGACGGTTCACGGAACTACGCCAAAACTTATCAGCAAATACAGACCTACTCAAAATATTATAGCGGCGACAACCTCGGAAGAAACTCAAAGAAAACTTATGCTATTTTGGGGTATTACGCCAATAATTACTAATCTTGTTTCTGATTCGGATATAATGCTTAATAACGCTCTCAAATCGGCTTTAAAAGAAAATTACGTCGAAAATTACGATAAAGTAGTTTTTGTCGCCGGAATTCCGATTAATTCGCCGATGATGCTTAACATGATAAAAGTCCATCTCGTTTGCAATATTTTAGGAAACGGCAAAAGAGGTTTCGGAAAAATCTGTTCCGGTAAAATAGTTAAATGCGAAGATATTAGCGACGCAATTTTAAATATAAAAGGCGACGGCGACGAGATACTTCTGACCAAATATGTCGATGAAAATTTCAAACCGTTATTTAAAAATATAAAAGGTATTATTCTTGAAGGATATTCGGCAATTCCTTGGGACGAAATCACTGCGGTAAATCCCGATTTGGTGTTTATTTCGGGCGTTACTAACGCTATGGCTTACTTTGAGAACAATCTTATAGTAAGCTTAAACGGTATGGAAAAGCTGATTTACGAAGGGGTCGTAAAAACGGAGTGAGTTTTATTTAGGGATAAGATTCAGGTTTTATATTTGTTCCTTTATATTTTGATAAAATCGAATTGATTTTTTTCGTTGAAAATGGATTTTATATTTCATAATACCGAAAATAAATAGAATTATGAAAAAATTAATAATTTTATTTATTTTCAATATATTTCTTTTTAATATAAATTCTTTAAATAAAGATTATTTCTCTTATAATGTCGGAGGCGTCGAGCCGGATTCGATAACAAGCGCATCTACTATTGAAGTCGATAATCTCAATGAAATAGAAAGTAACGAAAACGCCGATAATGAAGTTTTATCGTCCAAAGACTCTTTTGATAACGCTAATTCGTTTAAAGACGCCGTAACCGGCGCGTCGGAGAAGATATCGGACGAGAAAGAAGATATTATAGATCCGATAACTAAAAATAATAACAATAATTACTCAGTAAACGCGACATCCGACTCCGTTACGTCTGCGTCTGAGGCGGTCGTTGACGATTCTGAAAAAATAATCGACAAAAACGCCGTTTCAAATTTTGATAACTTCGACTCTATAACTTCGGTGTCGGAAGCGGTCGTCGAGGCGTCTGATGAAAACAAAGATAAATCAAACATATTATCCATGGATACCAACGACGCAGTAACGGCGGCGTCTGAAATATATTCTGAAACAAAAGAGGATATAAAGGAAGAAGAGTATGTCGATTCGATAAC
>JAGOCL010000374.1 GCA_017998755.1 Spirochaetota bacterium
CGTTCTGGCTCACCCCGATCAATTAGGTATAAAAGAACATAAATTATTAATAAATTTTATATCAGATCTAAAAGAAAAGGGACTCGACGGTATTGAGATATTTTATACTGGCTATAAAAAAAATATAATTAAACGGTATAAAGGGATCGCTCGTAAATATTCTTTACTTCATTCGGGAGGATCGGATTTTCATGGAGAATCCAAATACAGACGTAATAAATTAGGTTTTTACGGAGAAAAGAAGGTTATTCCTCAAGAGATTTTGGATAAGATGAAAGATTTTATAAAAATATTTAAGAGTTAATATGAAAAAATGGATTATATTTCTTGCAGTTTCTTTGGCTTACGTTTTAGTTTATTTTCATAGGTTCTGCGCCGGCGTCGTTGCTCAGGATATGATGATTGATTTGAGCGCAGGCGGGACTCTTATAGGTTTGCTCGGCGCGTTATACTTTTATCCTTACGCTCTAATGCAGTTACCCGCCGGCGTTTTATCCGACACTATAGGTTCAAGAAAAACTATAACTATATTTTTATTTTTCGCAGTCGCCGGTTCGTTAGTTATGGGATTATCCGCTAATATCGGAATGGCATTAATTGGTAGAATTTTAGTCGGAATCGGCGTATCAATGGTATTCGTTCCGACTATGAAGATATTGACAAGATGGTTTACTGAAAAAGAATTCTCGATCTTAACGGGCGTATTTATAGCTCTCGGAAGCGTCGGAACGCTTTTTGCGACTTCTCCGCTGGCATGGTTGAGTACTATCGTCGGTTGGAGAGGGGTATTCCTAATAATCGGCGGGTTAACTCTAGTTATAACTTTATTGATATGGATTATAGTTAGAGACGCGCCAATTAAAGAAGAAAGCGAAACTCCAGAATATGAAAAGGCAAGCAAAGAAATTCATCAAATTGGACGATCTATCAAGATAATAGTACGAAATCCTTATTTTTGGATAATTTCTATCTGTTTCTTTGCTCTTTTTGGTACTTATTTTACTCTTAGCGGTTTGTGGGGAGTTCCTTACCTTATGGACGTTTACGGTTTGACAAAGAACAAGGCCGGAACTATAGTTTCTTTTTTTGCTATCGGTATGATGATTGGCAATCCGCTTTTTGGTTTTTTGTCTGAAAAAGTATTTAAAAGCAGAAAAAAAGTAATAATTCTGATAAGTTTATTTAATTTGATCAATATTTTCATCCTTTGGAGCCGGATTGATAGATTATCGGTATATATTATAACTTTAGTCTTCTTTTCATTTGGTTTATTTGCAAATTCGGTAGCTTCCATAGGTTTTACGGCAAACAAAGAACTTTTTCCTGTAAAGATAGCCGGAACTTCTACCGGATTATTAAATCTTTTTCCATACTTAGGCGCGGCAATTTTCCAACAAGTTTTGGGAATAATTCTTGAAAATAGCGGAAAAATCAACGGCTCATTTACAGTAACAGGATACAAAACAGGATTTTTTGTGTTATTGGTTTTATCGCTTTTGGGCTTTTTTATAACATTTTTTGTCAAAGAAACTTATGGAAAACAAAAAGTATAGAGGGTATAGTGGATATTAAGAAAAATGTAGCGGCGATAGCTCAAAAGAGAACAGGGAGAATTGATAGAATTATTGATATACTTGATAAAAAGGGTATAAACCATTCAGTTTTATCTTACGATCGCGGAAAAAACATTGAGATCAGTTTTAAAGGCGAGGTTGATAAGGATATAATATTTTTTGCTCATCACGATATTTCTTCCCAAACAGACGAGGGGGCGAACGATAATACTTCGTCGGTAGCGGTACTTATTGAATTCGCTGAGTTATTAGAAGCGCATAAACTGCTTTATAACATAAAAATCGTATTTACAGATAACGAAGAAATATTAGGCGGTTTACTAAACGGTTCTGAAAACCTTGATCGCTTGACCAAAATCATATCGGCTGTCGGTTCTTTTGATTATCTCAAAAATATTTGCGATAGGACCAAGATAATAACGATATTCAATCTGGAGTTGTGCGGAATAGGGGACTCGATTATGATCGCAGAATATTCGGGTAAGGTAAAAAGCTCCGACCGGGCGATTATGTTTATTGAAAATACTGCAAATGCAAATAATTTCAGATACATAAAGACCTCAGTAACTAACTCCGATTTACTTTCTGCTTACGTTTTGGGAATTCCAGGTATTTTAATTGGAATTGTTCCGTTTTCTGAAGCTCAGTATTATAATCATTCGGAAGTAAATAAAAAAGATATCCCCTCTGTCTGGAAAAATATCCATTCCAATAAAGATAATATAGTCGCTATTCAGGAACGCTCGCTTGTTATGATGTATAAATTCTTAAGGAGTATAGCTGAAAATCTGGATAAATTATGAAGGTATAAGAGAGGCAGACTCTCGCCTGTTCCATTTTGTGTTAAATAAACTTTAGCATATTCAAAACGGGAATTGCCGGATTTGAAACCGACCTCGTATCCTAAGAATTATTCAATTTTTTATTTATAATCTTATCTTTTATATTGAACAAGATAATTTCTTTAAAAATTAAATTAATTCTTTTAGACTGTCTATTGATAATTCTACTTTTTTTAAAATATTTTTTAAAGTTCCTATTTTAATCTCATCGTGATTAGGAATTATTACAGACCTGTTTAAGTCTAAATTATGCATGAAGATGTGACTTCCTTTCTGATGATCTATATAATATCCAATTCTTCTTAAGGCCTTTATTATTTCTTTCCCTGAGAATGTTTTACTCAAAGCGCGATCTCCAATTCTTTTGTAACAGCTCCGGGAGATAACTTTATTTGATTAATTTTCTCCAAACCTTCGAGATAACATACAATAGCTTCATTAGCATTTTTCATCGCATCGTCTAAATTGTCGCCTTGAGTAAAACATCCGTCTAAAGCCGGAACCGTAACATTATATCCCCCGTCCTCATCTTTTTCTAAAACTATATTAAATTTCATATTCAATACCCTCGCAATTAATATAATACAATATCTCTGAAAAATCAAGTTTGATATAAAACTTAGAAGAAAATGTAACGCCTCTGACCTAAATACAGTACAATCGCTTTAGTATATTCAAAACGGGAATTGCCGGATTGAATCAAACTCAACCCCCGCGTTGGATCAAATTCATATTAATATATTCTTAAATCTCCCCCTTCTCTTAGGCCAAAAAGAAGGGGGGCGGGGGGTTGAGTTAGTTCATAGGCGAGTAATTTATCTTACCATTTGCAAAAAAAATTGTTATCCAGTTTTATGTGTCCATTATAGAAATTATCACATCAAGAATCATACTTTTTCTTTAAATCCTTAGAAAGTTTATCAATTTCAGGATAAATTGTTGATTCGGAAATATTTATTTTATTTAATTCTTCCATAATATTTC
>JAGOCL010000375.1 GCA_017998755.1 Spirochaetota bacterium
TTATATTATCGGAAATTTAAATAATTTCTAAAAAATATTCAATAATATTGAGTTCTGTTTTACCAAATAATTATATATCGGAAAAATTCAACGTTGAGAAATAATCGTCTATAGTTTCCGCCCTTCTAATCAGTTTGATAGAGCCGTCTTCTCTTAAAAGAAGTTCGGCGCTTCTCAATTTTCCATTATAATTGTACCCCATCGCGTATCCGTGAGCTCCCGTATCGTGAATAACGAGAATATCTCCGCCGTCGATTTTTGGAAGATTTCTGTCGATCGCAAATTTATCGCTGTTTTCACAGAGCGAACCGACGACGTCGTATTTGTTATCAAGAGGCGCGCCTTCTTTTCCCAAAACGGTTATGTGATGATACGCGCCGTATAGAGCCGGTCTCATCAGATTCGCAGAACATGCGTCTACTCCGATATAGTTTTTATAAATATTTTTATGATGGATCGCCGTCGTTACCAAATAGCCGTAAGGACCTGTTATCATTCTGCCGCACTCGGAATATATTTTTAGCGGATCCAAGCCGTTTGGAACTACGATCTTCTCGTATAATTGTCGTATCTCTTCGCCGAGTTTCTCAAGGTCTACCGCATCCTGTTCAGGCTTGTACGGGATACCTATGCCGCCGCTTAAGTTGACAAATTCAAGTCTGATATCTATTTTATTTTTCAACTCTACGGCAAGTTCAAAAAGCATCTTCGCCGTTTCGACGTAACTCGCTCTGTTAAGCTCGTTTGATATAACGAACGAATGAATACCAAAACGTTTCGCTCCGAGAGACCTGACTTCTTTATACGCTTCAAATATCTGATCTTTTGTCAGCCCGTATTTGGACTCGACGGGGTTGCCGATGATAGCGTTGCCCGTTCGCAGAGGTCCGGGGTTGTATCTGAAGCATATCAGCTCCGGAATACCGGCGTATTTCTTGAGATACGGGATATGAGTTATATCGTCGAGGTTTATGATAGCTCCGAGTTGTTTGGCTTTGACATACTCCTCTTGGGGCGTTTGATTTGACGTAAACATAATGTTTTCGCCGGTTATTCCGACTTTATCAGACATAATAAGTTCGGGTAGCGAACTGCAATCCGCTCCTATCCCCAGCCCCTTCAATATATTTATGATAGAGGGATTTGGGCAGGCTTTTACTGCGAAATATTCTTTGAAAGTTCCCCAACTAAACGCCTTTTGAAATCTCTTAGCGTTTGCGATAATCGCCTTTTCGTCGTAAATATGAAACGGCGTCGGATATTTTTCAATAACCTTTTTTATAAAATCTTTTGTAAAGGGTAGTTTTTTTTCAGTCATATTTTGATCCTTAAAATTTTATTAAGATTTGTAAATAACGGTTCCTTTGGAGTACAGTTTTTCGATACTATAAAATTCTCTCTCTTGTTTCTGGAAAATGTGAACTATAACGTCTTTTGCGTCTATCAGTATCCAAGGGTTGTTGAACTCGACGTTTTTTTTGTAAATAAAATCTTTGTAATCGCTATCCAGAAAAAAATCGATAATATATCTGCCGAGACTTCCTGCGTGAACGTTAGAATTCGCCGTAACTACGATAACGTAATCCGCGATAGTCGTAGAGTTTTTTACGTCTATAGCGACGATATCTTCAGCTTTTTTTGAATCTAAAAGGTTAATTAAATTTTTTATTATATCATTCATAATTAAACTTTATATTACAAATTTTGTTAAAATGCAATATTTTTAACGGCAAAAATTTTCAACCTGTTTTCTTCTATGGGATAAATAATCTTGTGGGGCGCTTTATCTGCGTATCAATCTTAATGTAAATAAGAAAAAATACCGATTAAAAAGATAGAAAACAATTCAATTTGAGTGTATAATATAAGTTAAATAAAAAAATACAAGGCGTATAAATGAAAAAATATTTGATTCCCGCGCTATTAATTATATTCATAGTAAATATATATCCGGTAAAAATTAAAATTGACCAAAAAGATAAAACCAAAGATCAGATTGTCTTACAGGCGATATTAGACACAGGTTTTGGGATTATCGGAGTAAACGACGGGGTAGGGGTTACCGATTATCAATCGTATTTTATTAAGACCGCTTTCCACATTAACGATTTTGGGATAGGGCTGGATTTTACTATAAGGTTTAAAATATTTTCATTGGAACCGGAGTTTCGTTTTCGCGACTGGTATATCGAAGGAGATCCGCTTTCCACAGTTTTTTTATATCTCGACAGGATAGATTATATACGATACGGGAACGCTCAGAGTCCGGTTTTTTTTACTACGGGCAAGATTCCTTATACGACCTTCGGTTCCGGTTTGCTTGTAAACAATTTTCATAACAACTTTTTTGTCCCGATTAATAAAGAAAATGGCGCGTACTTTCGTCTAGACGGCGCTTACTTTGAAAAGTATAAGATAAAAAATATCCCCATCAATTTTACTTTATTTTGCCCGGATTTGCTCGATCCGGATATATTCGGGTTTGATTTCAATATAAATCCGCTTGGATTTACTAAATTCAAAGATGTTTTTAAGTTATCTTTCGGGCTGGCTTTTATGTCGGATCTCGATACTTTTGAGCGAAACAGACTGAGCGCTCTCAAGGGGCAATTTTTTCAAAGTCATAGAAATTTTGACGTAAACGGATTTAGCTCGACGTTGATTTCCGGATCGATTCCTATATCTTTTGAATATTTCAAGAAGGATTACGTTAAAGTATCGGTTGTCGACGAAGTAGCTTTTGCATATAACGGAGCCAATCCGTCCGAGCCGGATAAGTCCGCTTTTGGCGTCGCTAACAATCTTGAAGTAGAAGCGAGATTCTTGAACGTGAAGAATTCCGGATTACTTTTAGGATTGAGCGCCGGATTTATCGTTCAGGGCGAGGATTTTTTTATAAATTATTTTTCGTCTAATTACCAAATAGTACGACAGAAGCAGTATAGCGGGCAGAGCGAGGTTTACAATTTATACGCATCGGCCGGATTTGGTTTGTACGCTTTAAACGACAATCTGCATTTTAAATTTAAAATACTGATGCCATTAATTACCGACGTATTCAAATCCAAATATATTATGGAATTTAGATTGTCCGAATTTGCCGTTAAAGGGCTGACGATCGACGTTTTTTACGAAACGGGGTGTACCGATTTGCATATATCCGGAGCAAACGGGGGACACTTTCTCGAGTCTATAACGGAGAATTTCAGATTTTACGCCGAAGTTAGCTACAAGATTTACTCGGCAAAGATAAGTTTTATTATCGGGCTTCAAACTCCCGGTTGGATAATCGAGGAAGATTATTTACCGCCGGAAAATCCTAACGAGTTTTATATAGAAAGATATGGCGCGGATATACAGAAATTTGTCGGAGTGGGGGTATCTTTTGTTT
>JAGOCL010000376.1 GCA_017998755.1 Spirochaetota bacterium
TTTTTAATAATAAATTCTCCGGAAATACCGGCTTTGAAATTATCATTAATGAAAAAAATATAGTTAGAATGAAAATATTTTTAGCGTTCATTTTTATTTTTTTTCTTATTTATATTTTTTTTTAAATAATTAAATTCTTTTGAAAATAACAGATACAATCCCGATAGAGTTAAAACCGTCGGAACCAGCATTATTAAAAAAAACTGGAAACTAAAACTAAATATTTTCAGATTAAACAAAAGAAGAGCGCTTGAAAAAACAATTAAAAATATTCCCGGAATTATTATAGACGGGCTTTTCTTTTCGGATTTTAAATAATAAATAATAAACGATAACCCCGGAAATACGCCGACGACCGGCCAAATAAACTTGATGTTTGATTTGCCGTCGCCCAAAAAAATCAAATAAATTAGGAAAAATATTGCCGTAGGTAAAAAAATAAAGCCCGGAATAATCATTTTTAACCGTTTCTTATGAAGAAAAGACCTGATTATTAAATCCAAAGAAATTACAGAAATTAAAATAAGTAAAATATAAATCAAACGGAGTTCTTTTGGGAAAAATATTTTTAGGAAAGCTATAATTCCCAAAACAAAAATATACAATCCGGCAGTTTTTTTTACGGATAACAACAGGTTTTTCTTCTTTTTCATTAATCCTTCTTATCGTTATAATAATTTTCCGAATCAAAAATCATATTTGCCATAATAACCGGCGCCGTTAATATTGTCGCCGCTATTATTTCGCTCTTTTTCACGGGAACAACGTCGTCGTTTACCGATCTGGGCGTATCAAGACTTTCGTTTCCTAACAATAAATTCAAGCTCAAAATTCCGGCTTTTATCATGTCTTCCTCAGGATTCCTTGTCGTAAACAGTTGAAAAAAAAGTCCCGGCGATACAAAAATTTTAATCAGGAAGTTTTTATAAAATTTTCCCGATAATTTCAGTACCTCGTAACTTATCGAAGATACTATCGGCATACCTATTACGATATGAGATAGGATGATTATAAGTTTTTGAATAATTCCGCCTAATTTATCTAACGAAGACAAACTTTGATACCATTGTTGATCAATAAAAAACTTGTTTATAAACGGGAAAACTACAAGAGTTATCAAAAATACGATAAAAACAAAAGAAGTTCCGCATCTTGGGTGCAATCGCGAGGATTTTCTTACATTATCTACCGTTAACTCTTTATTTGCCTCGTAAGTATGAATTGTTTTGTGTTCGGCGCCGTGATATCCAAACAAACGCTTAGTATCTTTCATTAATGAAATCAAAAGAAGGTATACGAAGAAAAATACCATTCTTATTACTCCCGCGATAAGGTTATACATAAACGGTTCATCGTTGTGCTCAATCTTAAAAATTGAAGTTGTAAAATAGGGTAATACGACGAAAAGCCCCATAGCGAATACCATAGCCAACAAAAAAGTAAAAAAAAGCGCAACGTTCGACGTCTCCTTCTTTTGCCCATTTTTATCAAGCTCTTCCGGCATCGCTATCTCTGCGGATTTATTAATTATACTTAGCCCTAATATCATATTTTCGACAAAACCGGCGACGCCTCTTATAAAGGGAAGCCCCAGTATCTTATACCTTTTTGCAAGAGATTTGTGCGCTTTTTTTTCTTTATGGAAAGAGCCGTCGGGTTTTTTTATAACAAAGCTGTATCCGTTCTGACCTCTCATCATGATACCTTCGATAAGAGCTTGACCCCCATACGCCAAATTCTTCTCAATTTTTTCCTTTGAAACCTCTTCTATGTTATCTTTATTTTTCATGTTTGCTCCAAATATTTTTTTATACTAATAAATTACTCCAAATTTATTACAAACGCATTATAATTACACTTTTTTTATATAAAAGACCGCTCTTTCATTATACGACTAATAAATATTTTTTTCAAGAAATTTTATCGTTCCGCGCTCTTAAAACATTTTTCTTATATCGTCCGGAATCTCGGCGGTTATATTTAATTGTTTACCGGTTATGGGATGAACAAATTCAATTGAATATGAGTGAAGAGCGGTTCGTTTAAATTTAATATCAAAATCTTTTCGAAACGCGTATTTAGTTTCGCCTAAAAGCGGATGACCGATCATTTTAAAATGTATTCTTATTTGATTAGTTCTTCCGGTAAATAATTCTACTTCGACAATACAATAACCTTTTTTCTCAGCTATGACCGTATAGCCGGAAAGCGCCTCCTTACCCTCTATTTTGAAATTTATTACCCCTTCCTTTTTATTGGGAACGCCGGAAACCAAAGCAATATATTTTTTTTTGATTTCGTTTTTGTGAAAAATCTCCATCATAATTTGCTGGTTTTTCTTTCCTTTTGCGTAAATAATCGCGCCGCTTGTCTCTCTATCAAGCCTATGACAAGGATGCGCTTTATATACCGCCCCTTTAGCTTTAAGTTCGTCGTTTAACTTCGCCGTAAGATCGTTCTTTTGGTCTTTATCTATCGGAACAGTTAGTATTCCGGCCGGTTTATTGATTATTATTATATATTCATCTTCATAAATAACTTCTAACATTTTTCCCTTTTGTAAAATTTGAGCCGTATTGAAGCGCGTAGATATCCTTCATAGTTCGGTTTTACAGTTTGTTAACGCCATTAGAGGAATATCGTATTTTCGATATAATTCAGATAAAATATTATCTATATAGCTATTATCTGAGATGTTTAGCTTAACGGAATCGGAATTGTCTTTTTTCTGCCGAATAACGTTAAAACCGATAAAAGGAAACGCGCCAAAATCAATATAGTAAGGATCTCTATAAGTAAAACCGAGGAAATCCGAATATCCTCCCGATTCCGACCGGTTATCTTTTTTACTTGTAATAAATTCTGTTCCGCCGATCATTCCGGATATAAAATTATCTAACAATATATTTTTTATATTTTTTCTTAAATATTTAGTAATAAAATTGTTTTTAATTGAATTAAACTCGCCGAAATTAAGGATTATCCCTACGTTTGCGTTTTCAATATTTTTATTCAGAGCCGCTTCGTGAATTTTACCGTAAGATTTGATATGAGCTCGTACGATGTTTGCCGACGAGTTCAGATATTTTTCTTTTCCTTTTGAGGTAAAAGCGCCTCTTTTAAAATCATAATATTTATTAATTAATTTTAGATTCGGCTCTGAAAAAGTAATCCAATTTGAAACCAATCCTATCAAATTCGCAGAAACATAATCGGCAAATCTGCCAAATAACTGCGGGGATTCGGGATTTTCCCACCCCCCCATATTATCGAACCACTCGGGATCGCAAAAATTACCAAGCGTTATTATAACGTCGGCCCCTTTGCTTACCGCGTCGTTTATTTTATCGTAATATGTAACGATAGACTCTTTGTCGAA
>JAGOCL010000377.1 GCA_017998755.1 Spirochaetota bacterium
ATTTTTGATTTTTTATAGGAACTATTACGTCGGCGGGGCACTTTAACGCGGCTGATTTTAAATCAACTTTAGAATTATAATTTATTTTTGCAAGATTGTCGGTAACTATAATTCTATCAGAATCGGCGGTAATCTTTTCGCAAATTTTGCATCCGATACAACCTTTTTTGCAAATTTCTTTAACTTTTTTTCCTACTTCAGGACTTGAGCAAGCAATAAAATATCCTCCGTCAATAGGAAACATTTTAATAATCTTAGTCGGACATACGGTCAAACATTTTTCGCAACCTATACACTCGTTTGAATCTATCCATACCCGATTTAGTTTATCTCGTTTTATAGCGTTAACCGGACATACTCTTATACAGTTGCCTTTTCCCATACATCCGTATTTACAAGCTTTTTCTCCTCCAAAAAAATTTGAAACTGCGTAGCAATCCTCTTCTCCGTTAAATTTATATTCCTTAAGAGCAATAGCGTCGTCTCCAAGACATTGAATTTTAGCGACATATCTGATTTTTTCAATTGATTTTTTACCAGATATTAAGCTAATTTCATCTATAACCTTTTGACCTCCGGGAGCGCACAAGTTTGTCTCTTCCCCTTTCTTTACAATAGCTTCGGCATATACGGCGCAACCTTGATAACCGCAACCGCCGCAATTTACTCCGGGTAATAGTTTGATAATTTTTTCAACATTTTCGTCAATTTTTACATGAAATATTTTTGCCGCAAAAGCCAATCCAAACCCTAAGAAAAAACCTAAAAAACTGATTATTAAAATTCCAAGAAAAAATGAAACTATCATCATCTATTCCTTAATTATTTATTGAAAATTTCTAACATCGATTTATCGGCCGCCATAAATGCCAAAGCCATAAGTCCGGCTGATATAAACGCGATTGGAGCGCCTTTAAAAGGTTTGGGAACGTCGGCCAAATCCAATTTTTCTCTAATTGTAGCCATAAGGAACAAAGCCAATAAAAAGCTCGCTCCGCCCATAAAGCCATGTACTGTTGAAGAAATAAAATCATAATTTTTATCAATATTTAATACCGCGACTCCGAGAACTGCGCAATTTGTGGTTATTAAAGGTAAATAAATCCCCAAAGCGTTGTATAAAATAGGAATATTTTTCTTTAATATTACTTCGACAAATTGGACAAGCGCCGCTATAACTAATATAAAAGTAATGATTTTTAAATATTCTATATGAAATTTCACTAACAGAAAAGTATATAAAGCGTAAGTTACCATACTTGCCAAAGTCATAACAAATATTACCGCCAGTCCCATTCCAAGAACTGAGTCGAGTTTTTTACTAACCCCAATAAAAGGACATAATCCCAAGAATTGAGATAACACGAAATTATTTATAAAGATCGTTCCTATAGAAAGAGCTATAAGTTCAGACATTTTCTTTCTCCCTTATAGAATTTATTTTCTGTTTGAATGCATTTATTGAAGCTAATATCAACCCAAAAACAAATAGAGCTCCGGCAGGTAAAGTAAATATTTTAGCTCCACTGTAAATTTCAACATTATTTAATATAATTTTTGAGTTATTTGGATCATCGGTAAAAAATGATAAGAATTTACCGCCATAATCTGAAAAATCAATCCCTAAAGTCGATACGCTTTCTCTTATAAAACTTATCAGCAATAGCGCTAAGGTAAAACCAATCCCCATCCCTATTGCGTCCATAATTGACGGAGCAATCTTATTTTTATTAGCAAACGCTTCCGCCCGTCCTAAAATGATACAATTTACCGTTATAAGCGGAATAAAAATACCAAGAGATTTCGACAAAGCCGGTAAATACGCTTTGATAATTAATTCTACTATAGTAACAAAACTTGCGATTATTACTATATACCCCGGTATTCTGACTTTATCCGGAATAAAATCTTTTAATAAAGAAATCAAAATATTTGAACAAATTAAAACAAAAGTAGCGGATAATCCCATACCTATAGCGTTAGAAACTTTAGTCGTTACCGCTAAAGTAGGACAAATACCAAGAAGAAGAACTAAAGAGGGATTCTCCTTAAAAAAACCTTTTATAAACTCTTTAAACAGCAAATTGTCCCGAAAAGATTGCTTTTTATCTAAATTATTTATTATTTTAGTATCGTCGCTCATTTTTATTCCTTATTTTCATTTTCTAGAGCTTTTAATGCTTTCTGAACGCCCAAAGCGATCCCGTTAAATGTAATAGTCGCTCCGGTAACGGCGTCGCCGTCTTCTTTACTTAACATAGATTTTTTATACGGAAATGGAAAAGACGGCGTATTAGTACCGATAAATTTTTTCATATAGGTATCTTTTTCCGCAGATTTACCGATACCCGGAGTTTCCGAATTGTTAAGCAGCTTCATATTTAAAATTTTATAGGTTTTATTGGTAGCGAACATAACTTTCATATCTCCGCCGTAACCTGAGCATATCACGACTATCGTATATCCAATATGTTGTTTTTTATTATCTTTTACAACATAATAATATTCATTAGTTTGGTTAAAGCCGGCCGATTTAAAATATTTTTTTTCAAATATTTTTCCGTCTGAAAATAATTGTTTATTGGTATCATTTTCAATTTTAACATTGTTATCGCTAATTTTTTTGTTAGTAATCAAATTTACAAAACTAAGCAGTAATACCGAAACAAAACATATTGCGGTTAATTTTAGAGCTATTATTAAATCATTTTTCATACTTTTACCTTAACAATATTTTTAACATATCCAAACGGTTTAATTTTAATAAATCTATCTATCATTGGAGTAAGCATATTCATAAATAATATTGAAAGACTGACGCCTTCAGGCAATCCGCCGTACATTCTTATCAACATAGTTATAAGCCCGCAACCTATCCCGAAAATTATTCTTCCCTTAATAGTTATAGGCGTTGTAACCATGTCGGTTGCCATAAATAAAGCCCCAAGCGCGCAGCCGCCGGTCAAAAGATGAAAAACCGGATCGCCATGAAAATAGCCCAATCCAAATCTATTCCCGTCAAATACCCACGCCGTAATAGCGACTGTTAGAAAAAACGATAAAGGTATATCTATAGATACAATTTTCCGATATATTAAATAAATTCCGCCTAAAAGTAGCAAAAACACTGATATTTCCCCAATACACCCCCCTTTCAACCCAAAAAAAAGATTAAAATAGGTGGTATCGGTTTTGATTATTTCTCCTGGTAAGGACTGAAGAACTTGAATAGGTCCGTAAAAGAATTTTAATAAACCTACCTGCCCCGAAAAAGCGGAAGATAAATCAATATTTCCCTCTAGTAAGGCGGATTTTAACGCCCCAAGCGGAGTAGCGGTAGTTATCGCATCGGGATTAAACGGGACCGTCCACGTCG
>JAGOCL010000378.1 GCA_017998755.1 Spirochaetota bacterium
TTCTCTCTCTCCCTGTAAAATAATCTCAACCAACATTTTCGATTTAAACGTCGTTTTGTCATAGAGTCCTCCGTAAATAGCGATTTACATCTTATTGTACGCTTTAAAACGGGTAATATTATTTTTGCTCATTTGATAATTTCTTGAATTATTTTATTAGCATTTTCAACGTATTCATAGCATTTATAAATCATATTTGATTCTTTAAATTTATTTTGTCCTTCATCAGTTAACAAATTAATACCATCAATTAAACATTTACATTCAATTGCGCCATATTTAGCTTTAAATTTCTCAATAAAGTCTCTAACAAATATATATACCTTTTCTTGCTTTAATTTGTCTTCATTTTCACCTCGACCGAAAATTAGTCCTAGTATAAGAATTCCACCTGTTATTGCTCCGCAAACATTTTCAGTTCGCCCCATACCTCCGCCAAAACCACATGCTAATTTTAATGAAATTGATTTATCAATTCCTAATTCCTCTGCAAAACTATAAATCATTGATTGGGCGCAATTATAACCTTCTTTAAATTTTTTAACTGCTATTTCTTCCTTTTTCATATTCAACCATCCTCTAAGTTTTATTAACCAAATTCTTCTCCCCAGCGCCTCAACATACGAATTTTAAGCTATTTTACTTTTAGTATTACCGAAGAATTTGGGTTTATTGAGATAGAACTCAAAACGTTCTTTTTCACGCTCAGTTTTATATCTCCCAAAAGCGTCTCAAATTCAGGAGAACCGGTCTCCAAGCCCGTTCCAGTCAAATCGAGCTTGATTTTCCCTTTTTTATCGCTGAAATTGTGTATAACTACGATTTTATTGTTTTCGAATTCTCTGTAGTACGCAATAATAGTTTCATTTTTCCCTATAGTCGGTAAAGATTGAAAAGAACCTAGAGACAAAGCGGTATTTTCTTTTCTGATATTTATCAATTTTCTATAATGATTTAAAATAGAATTTTCATCGCCTTCCATTTTTTTTACATTATACTCGGGGTAATTTTGATTTATTACATTCCAGCTTTTAGCGTTAGTCGTGAACCCGGCGTTTGCGCTATCGTCCCATTGCATACAGCATCGTAGAAATCTATCTCCTTTAAAAGAAGTCGGAGTATCCAAAGCGATTTCCTCTCCGTAATAAACAAAAGGGATACCCGGCAACGTAATATACAATGAGCCAGCGAGTTTGGTTTTCTCCATATTTCCTTCGAATTCTCTGAAAGGTCGAAATTGACCGGTAAATAAGTCGTGATTTGTCAACAACGTGCCGTAAAAAGAACCGTTTACTACTGCGAAATTTTTATCTTCGGCATATTTTCTGACTATGTCTTCAACCAAATTGACTCCGCTTTTTGTAAATGGAGCGCCGTTTTTTACCATTCTCATAAATCCGCTGGCCGCTTTAAAGTCAAAAACCGCGTTAAACATATCTTTACCGTTTCCTAAATATTTGCTGTACGGTATCGACGACGCTTCGGCTATAACAAAGAGATCTTTTTCTTTATAAGCGTCTTCGTTTAAAACTTTTCTGAATTCTCTGAATATTTCTTGATTTTTTTCCTCTGAGTCAGTAAAGTTGGTAACGGCGTCGAACCTAAAACCGTCGACTCCGACGTCTAACCAAAATCTCATTACGCTTTTCAAGTATTCTATTACTTCAGGGTTCTCAAGATTCAAGTCCGGTTTGGTGTTGACAAAATGCGCGTAGTAAAATCCTGTAGGAGATTCGTGGAATTTCTTATCTTTTTTATCCGACCATACGTACCAGTTCCTATATTTCGAATCGACGTTTGTCGACGCGTCGATAAAAAACGGATGCTTGCTCGACGTATGGTTTGCAACAATATCTAATATTACTCTTATACCGTTATTATGACAAGCGGAGATTAGTTCTTTAAACTCGTCCATTGTTCCGTAAGTCGGATCGGTCGCCATATAATCGACGGGATCGTAGTTATTTGTTCTCTCTTCAGAATCGTTTATCGGCATCAACCACAAACCGGATATACCGAGTTTTTTCAGATAATCTATCTTTTCGATCACGCCTTTAAAATCGCCATATTTATCGCCGTTCGAATCGTAAAAAGATCGAACGTACATCTCGTAAAAAACTCCCGTCGAATACCATTTATTGATATCGTTAGACGGCATAACATACTTCTTACTTTGAGCGTTAACGCTAAACAAGAAAGTAGAAATAATTAAAACAGTTAAAATCTTTTTCATAATAAAACCTCTTTTTTTATATTCGTATTAAAAATTATATAGCAAAAAAACTAAAAGTAAACTCTTTATTTATTTTATTACAAATATTTTTAAATTTGCGCAAAATTAGAAATTTCTTGTTAAGATTTTTGGTTATCGATTAGTATTTGTATAAGGAATTCCGTCAAAATAATATTTTATCTCATTAATCGTTGGTATTTAGCGAAGAGATTAACTCGTCGGCGTGGTTAAGACTGATCTCGGTAACATTCCCCGACAACATTCTTGCTATTTCATTCTTTTTTGAATTATCGTTTAGAGCTTGAATACCGGTTTTAGTTCTTTCATTGAGAGATTCTTTTTTTATTAAAAAATTTCTGTCTCCAAGCGCCGCTATTTGAGCAAGATGAGTTATGCAAATTACTTGCCTGTTCTTAGATATTGATTTTAACGATTTAGCGACAGAAATAGCCACTTTACCGCCGATTCCCGCGTCTATCTCGTCAAAAATCATCGTTTCTATCGAATCTTTACTCGAAAGAATTGTTTTTAGAGCCAGTATTATTCTGCTAAGTTCTCCGCCCGAAGCAATTTTAATCAAACTTTTCAGAGGTTCGCCGGCATTAGGGCTTATTAAAAACTCAACGGAATCTATACCGTTTTCGCCGTATTTCAGCTTTTTAAGATTAATTTCAATATACTCGTCTTCGGTTTCTTCATTTATTACGCTTATTTTAAAATCAGATTTTTCCATACCGAGTTTATTCAGTTCGTTTATTATACTTTTTTCCAGAACAACCGCTTTTTCTTTTCTAGTTTTTGAAACTCTCAAAGCTTGATTAATATACATTTTTTGTATTTCCGCATATTCTTTTTCGGTTTTCTCTTTTTGTTCCGACGAAAATATTATCATATTAAGTTCTTTTTTTATCTCTATCAAATATTTTCTTATAGAACCAATCGATCCGCCAAATTTCCTTTTCATTTTTTCTATCATTTCGCTTCTTTCTA
The DNA here is from genome assembly GCA_017998755.1 of Spirochaetota bacterium. Classification (GTDB taxonomy): domain Bacteria; phylum Spirochaetota; class GWE2-31-10; order GWE2-31-10; family MWDO01; genus MWDO01. The sequence goes on from JAGOCL010000378.1 coordinate 3,224, forward strand.
TTAGCGTATCCAGCTTATTTGGTTCCGCTTCGTATTGTCTGGAAAAATTATTCAACTCGGAGTAGATATCTTCTAATTTATAAAAAATGTCGGATAATTCGTCGTCTTTATTTTTTAATCTCTTATCCAATTCGGCAATACCAGCCAAACTG
>JAGOCL010000380.1 GCA_017998755.1 Spirochaetota bacterium
GAAAACGAATTGGATAAATTTTATTATCGTAAATTAATCGAGTCGATTTCTTATTTATCTAAAACAGAGAGAGAGAAGTTAAAGCCGATTATTTTAGAAGAGATGAATTGGCAGAATATTGTTTGGGCGTTGAGGACTAAGCTTTACTATAATAAAATTTTTTCCGACGTCGAACAAAGTTTTCTTACGGAAAACGGGTTGATTTCTAAAGCCGTTATATCAAAAATATTTGAGTTAGAATTTATCAGAGACGAGCAGGATAAAATATTAGTCGGATTTCCAAAGACTTATAGGGAGTTAATAAAAAACGCCACTTCCGAGGATGGGGATATAGATATTCCAAAATTGGAAATTGACGTTGATTACAGGCTCAATTCGCTGTTTATTAAGAATTTTTATATAGAATTCAATATTTTAGCGATAATAGCGTTTATTCACATAAAAATGAAAGAGTACAATAATGTCGTTAAGATTGTAGAGTCAATCAGATATAAAACGCCTTTATAGGATCGGGATATAATTATGTTTGTCAGCGGGAAAATGAAATTTGTAAGGATTGTTCTTCTTCAAAGGGATTTTCAGAGAGCTCTCGATTATCTTGGATCTTTTGGGTGGGTTGAGATTAAAAGGGCTCAAAAAGAGAAAATTGAAAATTTCAAATCGATACATTCGATTATTTCTGATATTGAAAACAACTCGTCGTATATAAAAAATTTTCTTGAAATAGAGCCGTCTGACGAAAACGGCGAACTTAGAGATATAAATTCCATCGACGCATATTTTCGCAATTTAAAAGAGATTGTTACGCCGTATAAAGAAAAATACGACGAGTTAGCGAAACGAAAAAGAGAATTTTACTACGGATTGAGGGAATTGGAGAAATTTAGGAATCTGTCTATCTCAAAGAGCGAACTCGAGTCTTTTGAGCATATACATTTTGTAGTCGGCTCTTTACCGAAAGAAGAACTGGATCTTCTCAAAGAAAAATTGTCGAACAAAATCATTTCAATCGATTTGGAAAACGATCTTTATATAATATTTACCGCCAAAAAAGGGAGATGGGCTCTGGAAAGCGAATTAAAAAAACTCTCTTTTAAGGAGAGAACGATTCCCGGCGAGGAGAATGTTATTCCAAAAGAGATTATTGATATTTACGTTAAAGAAAAATCGGTAATCGAAGCGGAAATAGAGAAACTTAATAATTTCAAAAGCGAGCTTTATAAAAAAAGTAAAAATGATATAAGAAAATTTTCGGCAAGTTTCAATCTACAAAAAATTTATCTAGACGTGTACGAGAACGTTTCTCATTCAGAGTCCATTACAATGATCGAGGGATGGGTTCTTAATAAAAAGCTGAAAGAACTAGTCTCTAACCTTAACGGTTTATTTGGAGAGACGTATTCCATAGCGGCGTACTCTCCGAGCGAGCTTGACGAGGTTAAAAACGGATCGTTAAAAGTTCCGGTTTTCATGGAAAATTTGAAATTTATCAAACCGTTCGAGGGGATTATTTTTAATTACGGCACTCCTCTCTATGGGACGATCGATCCGACCGTTTTTGTTACTTTTTCTTTTCTTCTATTTTTTGGAATGATGTACGGCGATATAGGGCAGGGGCTTGTCATATTTCTTATCGGACTATTAGTCAGGTATGTTATGAAGAAGAAAGACGTCGGTTTTGTTTTAAGCGCAGTGGGTTTTACCGCTATGATATTTGGTTATCTTTACGGGTCTGTGTTCTGTTTTGAGCATCTTAGAGTATTTCATTATATAAACAAAGCTCTATTTGGTTTGGATAGAGCTTATATCATAGATTTATCCCCCGCTAACAGTCTCAATATATTTTACGTAACCGTCGGGTTTGGGGTTATAATTAATCTTCTTGGAATATTAATAAATATTATAAACAGTTTTATCAAAAAAAATATTGTAGATAATCTCTTTTCCCCAAAGGGCGTCGCCGGCTTTTTTCTATTGCTGTCGGTTGGTATTATAGCTTTTAATTTTTTCGTTTTGGGAAAAGGTCCGGGCGCGGTTTTTGTCGTTCTATTGATTGTTTCGCTAATTTTTATTTTTCTTAAAGAACCTCTTGTTAATATAATTGAGCGTAAGAAGCCGATATTTCACGAGGGGGTCGGAATGTGGATATTTCTATCTATCGTAGAGCTTTTTGAAGTAGGATTGAGCGTTATCAGCAATAATTTAAGTTTTATCAGAGTCGGCGCATTTGCGTTTGCTCACGCTATATTAAGTTTTACCGTAATCAAGCTTGCGAGTATCGCCGGCGGCGGCTCCGTCGCGTCGTTGGGAGGTATAATTGTACTAATAGTCGGCAACGTTGTAGTTATAGCCCTTGAGGGGATGATTGTTGGAATTCAGAGCATAAGACTGGAGTATTACGAGTTCTTTTCGAAGTTTTTTTCTGAACAAGGCAAACAGTTTGTCCCTTTTAAAATAAATAAAACTAAATTGGAGGAAATTTCATGAAGAAAATGTTATTTATCGTTACTTTACATCTCTTGTTTATGGGATTGGTAGGAACTACTGTGGTTTTTGCCGCAGAGGAGACCAAAACAAAAAACGAAGACGCTATTTATAAGCAAGATAATTCAAAGTATGCAAAATATTTTGGAGCCGCGCTGGCTATCGGATGCGCGACGATCGGTTCGGGCTTAGCCGTCGGTAAAATTGGATCCGCCGCTATGGGCGCTATCAGCGAAAAGCCGGAAGCGGGCGGTATGGCGCTGGTTTTAACGGCTCTTGCGGAAGGGGTATCTCTATGGGGATTCCTGATAGCTTTCTTTATATTGCAGAATTAATTTTTTCTTTTCGTTAGAACGATCTCTAGGCGAGTTATTATACCGGACGCAAGTCGCGCGACAATTGTCGCGTCCGGTTATTTTATCTGATTGTTGTCATTGTAATACTCTTTCAGCTTTTTATTAATCTTTAGCGCTTCGTTGCAGTTTTCCAGACTTTTTCGCGCCGGCGTAAACCCCTTATCTTTCTTGAGTATGTCTTCCAATTGTATTTTTGCGGTTTCGTAATCCCCTTGATTCATATATTTCAAGGCGTTTATATAAAGGATTTTGATGTTTGTATCTTTTTTGTATCTTCCGAGATCGCCGAATTTTAGCGACGCGGATACGCTGAATCTCGACAGATCGAGAAAATCGGGGTTGTAGGTCGCCGTAATTGAAAAATCTTCAAAGTCAAGATTTATCCCAAGTGAAAACGAGGGGCTTGATTTTATCATCGCGCCAAAAAGAAGCGAAGTATATTTAGTAAATTTCCATTCTATACCGGTATTAACGCTCCAGTTTTTGTAAGTAAATTCGCTGTATGATATAAGAT
>JAGOCL010000379.1 GCA_017998755.1 Spirochaetota bacterium
ATAGTATATCAACGAATTATATCATAGAATATTATATATTATAATAAAAAATTTATTTATGAATATTTTGAAAAAATATTGAGATTTTTGAGCGAATAAAAAATGCGGGCGCTTGCCGTCCGAGAAAAGCAAGCGCCCGCATCGGAAGTTTTATATTAGAAATAAAACCCTACTATCGATAAAACAAAATCCAGATTGCCGATCTCAGGTTGGTTTGACACCCACTCGAATCCGCTGTAAGAATTAATTTTAAATCTTTTAACTACGTAAAAACTTAACGGCAACTGTTGGAAAGTTATCTGAAAACCTACTCCGACAGATCCATACCAGTTGTCTACGCCGTACCAATTTGACATATTCTCGTCGTACCAATCGTTTGATTCCAACTGATTCCACCACATCCAGCTGTTAGTATAGTCGTAATAACCGTCGGAAGATATTACGTTACCCGACGAGTCAAGTTTTGGAAGTTTCTTGACCGGTCCCTCAATGAGATTAACCATATCTATGAAGCCGGCAAGCCAAATAAATTTTTCATGAATCGGAATTCTGTATTCTAACGAGAAATCAAATCGAGCGTATCCCGTCTTGTTCGTTAATCTCCCCTCGTAATTTGTCGCGCCGATAGACGTAGACCAGCCCCTTCCGACAAAAAAACCGTCTACCATCAGATAATCCGACGGATAAACTATAGGCCCTTTGCCTGCAGTAGATACTCCGTTGAGTTGACCGCCAAGATTTCTAAATCCGGGGAAAATAAACGAAGCGGCGGCGTTAAATACAAGCACGTGTTTAAACGGCCAGTCGTTGAAGTATAAATCCAAAATATTCCAATAAAAGGTAAATTTTGTCGATAACGACAAATAATCGTAGCTACCCCAAGTATAAGAGCCTGTTAAAGAGAATTTAAGTCCGTCGTAAGGATTTATCCTCTGTTTTGTCGTGTTAAAAGCAAACGTCGAGGATAAAGTCGATTTGATTGACCATCCGTTATTTTGCGTTATCATATCTCGATAAGTCGTAGAGTTTAATTGGTCCGCTAACGAATTGTCGATCATAAAAGTATATATAGGAGACAACGAGTATTGTCCGAAAACGCTAAAATATTTTAAGAACCTATATCCCGTACTCAAACCTACTTCAAAAGTCAAATCCGATACACCCATATTCCACCATTGACCGGGACCGTGTCCGATATAATTCGGATTTTCTTCGTTCTTATTAACGTATTTGTTATCGTAATAATCCCTGATGTCTTCGTCCGAAGGATTAGTTAATGAGCCGTCTTCTTCGTTATAATTTTCATAATCCTCGATTGTCAGTTTTCTCAAAACCTTCTGCGTCCAGTTATGGTAAAACTCCACCGAAGTACCTAAGCTCCACGGGTAGTTCAGAAACCAAGGATCCTGCAAGCTGAATTCAAATCCCTGTTTTGATAGAGATAAATCAACTTTCCCGCTTATAACAAGCTCTCTTCCGAGAAAGTTCTTTTCAGTTAACTCGCCGAATAACGTGATATCCGGAGGCCACTTATTAGTAGTGATCTGCATACCAAATCTTATCTCGGCGGTCGATTGTTCTTCAAGTATATAGGTGATTTTAAGTAGTCCCGGAGCGCTTCCGTTTTTGATGTCCGGTTCGACTTTTGAGAAGAATCCGAGATTATTAAGCCCGTAAACCGAAGCGATCAGTTTTGAAGAATCAAATATTTGTCCTACTTCGGTATAAATAGATCTGTAAAGCACATAATTTTTAGTTTTAGTATTTCCTTTAAAATAAACCGCCTCAATGTAACTCAGCTTTGACTCTCTTATAAATATTTTAAATTTAATCGTCGAATTAACGTCGTCAATAATCGGCTCGCTTGCGACGGCGGTTTCAACGTATCCGGCGTCGTTGTACTTCTTGTTAATAGAAAATATATCTTCCTGTATTTTTGAGTTGTTTAATACCTGCCCCTGCCTCTGTTTCATATTGAAAATCAAATCGTCCGTCGTAAATATCTTATTGCCCTCTATCTCAATTCCGGCAAATTTATACTGTTTGCCTTCCAATATATTGATGGTAATCTTAATTATTTCCCTTTTTATCCCTTCCTCTTCGATTTCGTATCTGTTTATCTCGGGTTCAAGTATTTCTACCTGATAATAACCGTTATCTTTGTAATACTTTTTCATATCCTCTATATCTTGATAAAATTCAGCCGGAACAAAAACCCCTTTTTGCAGGCCTAAAAATTTCCTCTCCTTAGTTTTCATTTTACTTTTTAAAGTAAATTCGGTAAATTTGGTATTTCCAGACAATATTATCTCAGACACATATGTTTCTATCCCTTCGTTAATATTAAAAATCAAATCGATCTGATTTTTTGCTTTCAATTCTTCGTTCTGAAAAACTTCGTAGTTAATCTCGATATAATTAAAACCTTTTTTCTGATATTTTTCCTTTAACGTATAAATATCCCCAATTACGACTGATTTCTTGAGAAAATCTGATTTTTTGACCGTTACGTCCCCAATCAAGTACCCGTATGGAATGTTATTGTTCCCTTTGAATAATATTTTCCGAATTGTCGGTTTTTCGATAAACTCAAATATAACGTTTATCATGCCGGGAATTTCAGCTCCGGTCTTATCGTCTATCGCCTTATCCGCCTTTACTATAATATCTTCAAAGTAATCGAGTTCAAAAAAACTCTTATAATCGAGGTCGATAAGAGAAGCGTCGAAAGGCATCCCGTCTTTCAACATCTGGACGGCTATCAAATCCTTCGATTTTACTTTCTTCAACCCTTTAAATATGACTTTATAGATGATCTTACCGTCTATATCCGTTCCCGAATCGGAGTCCCCCTCTTGCGAAAACAGAACTGACATACTGAAAAGAAAGATAAAAAATATAGCGATTCGTTTTTTCATTTAAAATCCTTTGGTTTTTTTATAATTTAAAATTTGCCTCGAATGAGACCTTGTGATCGGCATTCAGGAAATTTGTATAATCTTTTGGTAAAAACGTATAACCTATCGAAAAATAGGGTAACTCTAATTGTAACATTAATTGTAAATTTAATCCATAATTTTGATACGGAAATGGAATAAACGGCTTTTCTTCCTGCTCCTCGGTCTTTTTAAATACCATCAAAGACTCGAAATATATCTCGTTAGTTATATATTTCCCAAAAGTCAAGTTTGTATCCGCCAATAAATCCAATAAAGCGCTTCCCGAGCTTGATTTGATAATATTTCCAAACAAAGAAGTATTCAAGGAAAAAGTATCTAATCCGGTAATCCTTCTAACGGTGTTTTCCAACGGGCTAAATATAAATGCGTTGCCGAAATAGTTCGTCGAATTGAT
>JAGOCL010000381.1 GCA_017998755.1 Spirochaetota bacterium
CTGTAATGGTATTTAAAACCTTTTCGACAGTATTACTTTCAATTTTGCTCTTTACAGCAACTAACTTAATAAAATCTTTAGTATTCATAAAAATACTCCTTAAAATAATATTATTCAATCCATACGGATCATATAAATAATATAAATTCATAAAAAGAGCAGAAACGGGGGACTGAATCTGGGTTCAGTTTAAATGAGAAAAAAAAAACAACCTAATTACTCAGATTGTTTTTTTTATTTAAATACTAGGAAGAATATCTTTTAGGTATATAATATTTTAAAAATTTTGCGACATATATGTTGACAATAAGCGCCCACGTCGAACGACTCGGAAACCGGAGAAGAGGTACTCCTTAAACGGTTCGGCTACTTGTCTGTAATTCACTGGTAAATCAAGTTCATTAAAGGAAAGAAAACAGCCTCCGCGGTTTACACGGCTTGAGCCGCTAACGGCTCCTTTAGGATTACTTCCCGAGCCGACTTCCTCGTCACACCAGTCCCATACCCATTCACATACGTTACCAGACATATCGTAGATATCAAGCTCATTCGGTTTCTTTCCTCCGACAGGTTTTGTCCATTCTCCAGTGAATATAAGATTGATTTTGATGATGCTATTGAAATATTAGATTTAAATGCTTTTTGGATGTATTTGAGAATGGTCGGTGATGATGATAATGAAGAAATATTAGACTCTGATTTATGGGAAGATTTATTATTATAAAAAATTTTAAGAAATATGAGAAAGGCTAAAAAAATGAGAAAATTGAAAAAAACAAGAGAATTCGAAAAAATATTATATAACTTTTGAAAGTGAAAGCACTGCGTCGAGACATATATTAGTAAAACCAAATATGTCTTATACGGGATTTTACTTCCTTGTGACAAATAGTTATATTTAAGTAAATTATCAAAAGGAGGACTATTTTATGAAAATACCCAAATACCCCCCATTATGAACTTATCATAATGGGGGACGCTAAAGAGTTACAAGAAAAAATTATAAAGGTGGTAAAAGTATGAATTATTTTTTAGAACAAGAACCAATTATTATGTCCGGAAAATATCTGGGCGAGTTAAAAGAAGTTAGAGAATCGATCTCCGACTCGGGAAAAAAATTCTTGGTATTAAGCTTTTCGTTATATGTTGAAGAAGATACGCTAATGGAAAAAGATTTTTTAATCCCAATAAACCTGCGAATAAATTCGTTATTCCACATAATGGCAAAAAAATTCGATGTTTACGATTCGGCGACTGGTAAAATAGACTTCGAATCTATAGTGGGCAATGCTTATGAATTAACGTTAGCGGAGAACGAGAAAGACGGTCGTAAATATTTGAATATAGCGGACGCTCGGATTAAAATATGAAAGAAAACGATTTGAAAACTTTAACAAAAAATATTATAGCTTTTAAAAACGATTTAGGGCAAGAGTTTTTGGGCTATCAAAAATCAAATATGTGGTATGTGAAGCCCTATAGTTATGAAAATCTAAAAGAGATTATTATAGAATTATATTACAATATGCATAAAAAGCATCTTCTCGATTATGGTGGGATCGAAGAAATTTATAAAATCTTAAAATCAAAAATAATAAATAACGCTAAAAAAATAGATTTAAAAAAGAGAACTTATATTGCCGAAGACGAGAGCGAGGTAATTTACCATTTAGGCGATAGCGACATAATAATTATAAATGAAAACGGCTATAAAAGAGACGTTCAAAAAGATATAATTTTTGACAACTGTCCGATACAAGATAAACAAGTTGATCCTGTCGATAGGTCGAAAGCAGATTTTAACAGAATAGATAAGTATTTAAATATCTCCAACCTAACAGATAAGCTTCTTTTAAAAGTTTATCTGATCGTTTCGTTGATTGAAAACATTCCGAGATGGCTTTTAATAATAACCGGTCCGTATGGTTCTTCAAAATCGACGCTTCTGAGAATTATAAAAGCCCTGATTGATCCGACAAAGACCGGACTAAAAAATATGAGTTCTAAAGTCGAAGATCTCGTTCTATCATTAACTCAAAACTACCTTTGCGCTTTTGATAATCTATCTAAAATATCGCAAGAGATTTCAGACCTTCTCTGTAAATATATTACGGAAGCTGTTTACGGCAAACGGATGTTGTATACCGACTTCAAACAAGCTCTATTTAAGTTATTCGGTAACCTTGTGATAAACGGCATAAACCTAGTAGCAACTCGCCCAGATTTGCTAAGCCGGTCGATAGTTATAAACCTTTCGCCTATTGAAGAGGATAAAAGAAGGACTGAAAGAGATATATGGCGCGAGTTCGAAAAGGATAAGCCCTATATCTTAGGCGGAATGTTTGACATACTCTCAAAAGCTATAAAATTAAGAAAATCGGTAAAGTTAACGAAAAATTACCGAATGGCTGACGCTACCGAATGGGGTATTGCAGTTGCTATCGCTATGGGGGTATCTGAGGAAGAATTTCTTCAAGCTTTGGATATTAACAATGAAGAGGTTAACTTACAAGCAGTAGAGGAAAATTCTCTCGCAAGAACTGTGATTAGTTATATGGAAGGTAGAGCCAGCGTTGATTTAGAAGCGTCAAAATTGCTTGGAGAGTTGGTAACAGAGGCGATTAAGCAGAAAATCGATACGAAAACAGTTTACTGGACGAAAGCTCCTAATCTATTTTCCCGTGAGCTAAAAATAATACAGCCGAATCTTGAAAAACTTGGGATAAGCGTAGAAATCGGGAGGTCGCATGATCGACGTTATATAAAAATATCCGCGAGCGCTCATAGTTCAGAAGAACCTAAATACGAACTTGAAGATTCGGCATACTTTAACTAAGATACCGGTAGTTAACTCTTTTACGGGGTAACTACCTTCTAAATAGGAGACGGAATGGCTTATATTTATGTTACAGATTATGAAAAATTAGATTATTCGTTAAAACTCTTAAAAGACTCTTCCGTAATTGCAGTTGATACCGAAACGACTGGGCTTGATTGTTTTAATAATAAAATACGGCTCGTTCAAATCGCTTCAAAGAATAATCCTTTAATAGTTCTAGATATGTTCAGATTGATTAACAAAGAAGATTTGTTAAAGATTAAAAGTCTTTTGGAGTCGGATAAATTAAAAATATTTCATAACGCTAAATTTGATATTAAATTCCTTAGATGCAATTTTGGTATAAAAATTGAAAACTATATATACGACACGCTGATAGCTTCTCAGGTATATGAAAGCGGGAATAGGGTAGGGAATTACCAGTTGAAAAGTCTTGCTAAGGATTATTTAAATATTGAATTAGATAAATCGGAGCAGGTAAGCAATTGGGGAGCGGCTGAGTTA
>JAGOCL010000382.1 GCA_017998755.1 Spirochaetota bacterium
GTTAAGTAATTCGGAAGCTTGCCTTACAGTCAGAAATATTTTTTCCATAAAAATATGCTATAAATATTTTATTTTTAAGTCAAGTTTTTTAATATAAGAATTTCACATTGTTACTTTTGGTTATTTTATGTTATTATTTTCTTGACAAAGAGTTAAATAGAAATTATACTACAAGCAAACAACATTAAAAAAGGAGCGCGTATATGAAATTCAAGTTTATATGTATAGCATTACTCTTATTTGTATTATATTTTATACAATCTCAAGAGGTTAGGATAAAATTAGCTACGACGACAAGCACCGAGAATTCCGGATTGCTTGATTATTTATTGCCTATTTTTGAAAAAGATACTGGAATAAAAGTCGACGTTATATCGGTAGGCACCGGTAAAGCGCTAAAATTAGGCGAAAACGGCGATGTGGACGTAGTTTTAGTTCACGCTAGATCTCTTGAAGATAAATTTGTTCAAGACGGATTTGGGGTTAATAGAAAAGACGTTATGTACAACGATTTTATAGTATTAGGACCAAAAAAAGACCCTGCAAAGATAAAAAAAGCTAAAAATATTACCGACGCGTTTACCAAAATTGCAAAGAAAAAATCTATATTTATATCTAGAGGAGACAAATCCGGAACCCATGTAAAAGAACTTGAGTTATGGGAAAAAAGCGGAATAAAACCAAATAGCAAATGGTATAAAGAATCGGGATTAGGTATGGAAGAAGCTATAAACATGGCTAATAACGAATTAGGATACGTTTTATCCGATAGAGGGACATATTTATCCGTTAAGTCTAAAATTGATTTAACCGTTTGTTATGAAGGGGATAAAGATTTATTTAACCCTTACGGAATAATAGCGGTTAATCCGGCAAACAAAGACTATATTAAGTACGACGAAGCTATGAAACTTATAGAATGGATAACTTCAGAAAACGGACAAAAACTGATAAATGATTTTAAAATCGAAGGGGAACAGCTATTTTTTGGAAACTTTAAGGAATAATTGAGGCGTAATTACAAATTTGGACATTTTAAAAAAAATATTTTATTTAATTTTCTCATTCGACAAAGATATATATCAAATTGTCTTTACCAGTTTAGGTTTAACTTTCTTTTCAATTTTGTTTGCGACGGTTATAGCAGTTCCTTTAGCGTTTATTATAGATTTCTCAAACTATAAAACCAAAAAATTTTTAATTGCGTTTATAAATAGTTTAACGTCGCTACCGACCGTAGTAATCGGACTAATCGTGTATAGCTTTATTTCTCGTAAAGGAATTTTAGGATTTACAGGACTTTTATTTACTCCGGTAGCCATAATTATTGGTCAAACAATTCTTGCGATTCCAATTATTACTTCGACTATTATAGCCGGTTTTTCCAAAATAGATTCAAAACTATACGAAACGCTCAAAACTCTGGGGGCGGATAAATATCAAATATTCTTAGGAATAATATCTGAAACAAAAATACTGATAACTACCGCTCTTCTAGGCGGTTTTGGCAGAATAATTGGCGAAGTAGGAGTATCAATGATGCTAGGCGGTAATATAAAGCGCTATACTCGGACTATGACTACCGCCATAGCGCTAGAGACTAGCAAAGGGGAGTTTGAATTTGCTCTATCGCTTGGAATTATTCTTTTATTTATTGCGTTGTCAATAAACTTTATCATTCATCTTTTTTTAAAAAGAGAGGATAAATGGAAACAGATATAGCGTATCAAATAAATGATTTTAAGTTTTTCTTTGGCAAAATTCAAGTTCTAGATATAAAAAACATCACGATAAAAAAAAATAAAATTTACGGACTTGTCGGAGCTAACGGTTCTGGAAAAACTACGCTAATGAAAATCCTGTCCGGCTTATTAAAGATAAATAAAGGCGCTATATATTTCAAAGAACTTGATATAAAAAAATGTTATAATATACTAAACAAATCGACTGTATATATCCATCAATCTCCGTACCTTTTTTCCGGAACAGTTTACGATAATATGAAATATCCTCTTCATTTGAATAAAATGCCTGATACGGATTATAATGAAGCCATTGACAACGCATTGATTCAATTGGATATACAAAACTTAAAACGCAAAAAGAATTACGAATTATCTTCCGGCGAGATACAAAAGATCGCTATTGCGCGAGCATTAATTCTCCACAGAGAGATAATGTTTTTTGACGAACCGACTTCCAATCTTGATAATAAAAGTATAGATACGCTTAAACAAACATTAATTGAAAAAAACAAAAAAAACGTAACTATGATTATCAGCTCACACAATTCGTTATTTCTAAAAGATTTTTGCGACGAAATCATATATTTAAATAGTTTATAATTTCTGCGTTAAATGTAATAAAATATGAAAAATATAGTTTTTTTTTATTTTTTTTTGTATATTATATAAAAAATGGTACCGAATTAAGTTAAGAAAAATTAGGATAATAAGATGATTTATAAAAAGAACGCTAAAATTTTAATTATAGACGACGAGATAGAAATTTGCGAGATGTTAAAGCAAGTTCTAAATTTAGAAAATTTTGAAACCAAATATTATATTGATTCCACAAAATTTATAGAAGAATTCAAATTCTACAATCACGAAAATTTAGATCTAATAATAATCGACTTGATGATGCCCAAAATAGACGGCTTTCAACTTCTCGACGTTATGAATTCCAGAGAAGATACAAGATATATACCAAAAATGGTTATATCGGCTTATCAATCCGATGAAAATATGAAAGAAGTGTACAAATACGGAGCGATACAGTTTATTGAAAAGCCGATAACTATAGATAAGTTCTTATATCAGGTAAAAACGCTCTTAAGAGTTAAGTTATATGAAGATAACAACAGGAAAATTATCGAATTATTAAAAGAAAAGAATAAAAAACTCTTGGAAGATATTAATATTAAAAATAAAGGACGAGTTCCTGAAGTAAATATTAAAAATATCGATAATAATTTAGAAACGATTTCGCATCTGATAAATATTAATTTCAACTTACTTAAAAACTTTATAACGATTTGCGGTAAAAACTCAGAATTTAGCAAAAGTAAAGAGTATGAGATACTTCTTGATATTTTAGTATCTATGAAGGCGCTATACGATAAAAGAGACGAAATAGACGATATATCTTCATTCTTAAAAAGCGTTATCGATCAATTTAAGAAGAATACTTAATTTTTATAACTGACGATAGGTTTTATATCTTAACAGATATCGACATTCCGTCGCCAATATTAAAATAAGACGTATTGAAGTCGGAGTCTTTTGACAAAACTTCGTTGTATTTTTTTAATAATTCGACGCCGTTTTTATATTTTTCA
>JAGOCL010000017.1 GCA_017998755.1 Spirochaetota bacterium
AAAATGGAATGTCTAAAATTATCAATATCAATTCAATCGAGGGGTTAATCCCTCGATTGAATTGATATATCTGGAGAAATTTTAATGATAACAAACGATGAAATTCTAATTAAGTTACGGGAATTAACGAATTCCGATTTTACTATATCGGATAAAATCTTAAACAGTATCAACGGAAAAATTAAGTATCATTACGATAATGAAATAAAGGAGCTACTGCATTTAAAAAATCTTTCGAATATAAATCCTTTAACTGATAAAAAGAACCGGATCTTCAAACCGGTTTATCAAGGAATTATCCCAGACAAAATCGAAACAATCAATATAAAACATAAAGAGAAGATATCGGCTTTTTTTACAACGCATGGAACAATCTTCGATTATAAAAATCCGAAGGATAAATATTTTTGGGATTATAAGCTCAAATTTTGCGGTAATAATTACGCGAACGATATAGCGCGCTTCTTAAATTGCAAATACGGATTTTATCTGAAGTGGCTTGGAAACAATAATCATAATTGCAGGAAGAAAGCGGCGGAAAAACTATTCTTAAATATTCTTGGAAATCTTTACGAAATCTCAAAAAATGAGAATATCGCCCCCGAACAAATCCCGATTACTTTATCGGGTCATAGCCACGGCGGAAATATTATGATATTGATTGCAGATAAACTGATAAGTTCTGGATTTAAAGTTAAGCAGATTATAACTCTCAATACTCCCGTTCGTCCGGAGTATAAATTGAAAAACAGGATTCAACATATCAACTTATTTTCTTTTCTCGATTGGGTTCAAATAGCAGGCGGCTGGGACTTCGACGTCCATGGATGGACTAGTGTCGGCGGTCGCAAGGATGCGAAAGAGCCGACCGACAATTGTATTTGTGATGAAGATTTTCGGGGACCGGCGAAAAGAATGTTTAATAGCGCGATTAATATCTGTATAGATTCTAAAATAAATATGGACGATAGATTAAATTTTATCAGAACCCAAAGAAATTTATCAGTACCTATTTTCTTACAGCACAATATAACAATGTGGAGTAAATTTGTAATTAAATGCTTGGGGGATTAACCCTCCCCTATTTCAACATCTTTTTTATATAATTTACTACCATGAAATACAGTCAATATCTCAATGTGTTCGCTTTTAAATTGATAAATTATTCGGTAATTTTTAAAAATGATTTCTCTGACATACGGATCATTATTCTCAGGAACAACTCTTCCGGAATTTGGATATTCCGATAATATTTTTACTCTCATAGCGATTTTTCTTGTAAATTCTTTTGCATAGAATTTAGAATCCTTTGCGATATAATCATATATTTCTTTTAAATTTTCTATAGAGTAATCCGACCATTTTATTTTCACCATTGTTTAATAATTTCCTCTAATTCTTCCTGCGTTTTATAATTCCCAGCATCAATATCTTTTTTCCCTTTGGATATTTTTTCTCTCACATAAAATATTTCCATTAAATTCTCTATTTCCATATTATCAGGCAAGTCTTTTACAATATCAAATATTTCGTTTTTAGTAATCGTCATAATTTCCTCCGTAAAATAATATACTGTTGTTCATAATTATATTTTATATCAACCTCTTAATTAATTCAAATTATATCAAAGTTATTTTTTCTTTTAAGTCATAAAACAATTTTCTAATTTGAAACTCTTCATTCTCATTTATGGTATCCGGTATCTTTTTTCTCACTTTGAACAACAACTTTTCAAATTCCGACATTTTTTCCCCTTCTTTTAAAATGCCGTATTTAATTTTTATCTCCCTTGCTTCGTTTTCAATTTCTCTATATGATTTAGTTTTAATTTCCTGGAAAGCTTTTTCCTTTAATTTCTGTTTCGGTATATCCTCGTTATTTGATTTTAAAATCGGAATAAAGGGTAGAAGCTTAGAATACTGAATATTTTCTTCAAGCGCCAACGCTGGCGCTCCAAAACATTCTATTATATTTATATAATGGTATGTCGTACGCTTTGCGATAGACAATTCGCTTTTAATAAAACTAATGAAATCCGGATATCCGTCTATTTTATAAAGCTCGTTATCCCGTATCTTTATTAACCTCTGCGCCATCAATAAAAAGGAGTATTGCGTGATTCCCGCTAAGAATTTTGCCTCGCGTTTTAGCTCTTCGTAATCCTCCGGACAATTATCAAAGTTAAACGTTTTAACAAAAACAGTCTTTATCGTTTCAATCAATTCTTCTCTTTGGTCGGGGGATATTCTACTGTCGCTTATTATAATCCCTTCTAACTCTTTGTATTTTTCTTTCTCGGGATTCTCGACAAATTTTTTTATCTCGCGCTTTGTTTCAATATCCATATTGATATTTTCTATACTTTCAAGAATATCCGCGTTATCGATTTTATTTATAAAACTTTTTTTAGCCATTTATCTACCTCTTAGTATAAATTACGTCGAAAATCTCGTTACAAAGTTTGAGCGCTTCTTTTATGGAGTTTTTTTCCCTCTTTGATTTAAACAAATTCTCTTTGAGCAATATCCTCTCAATAAAATCTGTGCTTTCGTATAGTTTTCCGTTCAGAAGCTTATCTTTTAAGACGTTTCGGAAATTCTCCTCCATATCGTCGCGGATAATAATTTTTCTCTTAACAAACGTGTTTATAAACGCTTTATAATCAATAAAATTATCGGCTAATTTTTTCAACTGAGTCAGCGACTTGAACGCTTCGTTAATTCCCTGCAAACTATACGGTTCCGGTTGTAGAGGAAATAGAACATAATTGGAAAGCATAACCCCCGTCCTTGAAAAAGTATTAATAGCGGGCGGGCAATCGATAATAACTATCTGATATTTTTTGAACAAACTTTTAAAAGGATCGAGATAATCTGAATAAATAACGGTCGAATCAATATCAATCGCGTCGTCAAGCCGTATGTCGTTGATTAATATGTCAATTTTCTCGTTATATTTTAATACGATTTTGTTAAGAGCGGTGTTGTCTATAAAATAATTATACAACGTCGGCTTGTCTTTTATCTCTTCAAAAGTAAAAAAAGTCGACGTTAAATTCGCCTGCGGGTCAAGATCGACAAGAAGAACGTTCAAACCGATATATTCAAAATAATCGGCAAGCACGTAGGATATTGTTGTTTTACCAACGCCGCCTTTTCTAATAAAATTCGTAATTACGGTCGGAATTGATTGTAAAAATTCAATTTTATCAATAACCTTCTTTTTATCCTCTTCGTAATAGCGGATTTTGCCCTCGTCTATCCATCTATAGATGTTTTTATCGTCAACCCCAGATATTTTACTCGCTTCCGATATGGGAATTAGTATTTTTTCCATAGTTTTTATCCTCTCCTATGTAAATTTTTATCATTTATCTGGTTTTTAGTCAACATATATTTTCTCATTATGGAATTTAATAATTTTTGAGAAATAATTATTGATTAATTTTAAAATAATATTTATACTCTTTATTGTTATATTCTTTGGGGGAGGGATAAATCATGACATGAACGCTATTATTAATAAAAAAAAGACCTCTTTTTGGCGAAAGAAGCCTTTTTTATATACATTAAGACAAATCGTTTTTACTAACTAAACCTATCTTAATGTATAATCAGAATTTTGTCAACAATTTTCATTAAAATTTTTATTATTGGTGAAATTTATACTTTTGTTAAAAGATATTTTCAGCAATCACAGGAAAATTATGTCCAAATAGCAACATAAACCTGGGAGGGTTAAGATTATGCAGAGTTTAAAACAACTTATAGACGATAACTTCGTTAATTTTACAAGAGTTCCTAATTTTTTCTTAGACGAATATATCTATCAATTATCAGAATCGGCGCTAAAAGTTTATTTAACCGTCGTTAGAAAAACTATCGGCTGGCAGAAAGATAAAGATTTTATCAGTTACAGTCAAATTCAGAAAATGTCAAACCTGTCGGAAAATTCAATATTAAAAGGGATAAAAGAACTAATTGAAAAGGATTTAATTGAAACGCAAAAATTCGGAATAGGGAAAGGGACTAGAATTTCTTATGAAGTAAAAAACAAAAATAGTAAAAATACAATAATTGAAACAAAAACAGAGGGGAATATACCCTCAAAATTTGAGGTAATAGACAACCAAAAAGAGGCTAATACTATAAATAATGAGGTAATAAATACTGCTAATACCTCAAATTTTGCGGTATTAAACCCGCCTAATACCGCAAAATTTGCAGACACAAAAGAAATATTAATAAAAAAAGAAGAAGAAGAAAGAAAAGAGGGAAACAACGATGGAAATAAAAAACAATCTGATATTATTAACAACGATACTTCTTCTGCTAATTTTGAAATTATCAATAAACTAAAACAAAACGGTATATCTCAAATACAAATAAATAATATATTTACTAAACACGATCCTAATTATTTACAGGAGAAGTTAAATCAATTTGAATATCTTTTAGCCCATAATCCCAAAAAAGTAAAAGGAAAGGGGAGGTTTCTTTATATGTCGATAATCCAAAACTGGATTGATGACGATTATTTTAATATAATAGATAAAATAAATAAAGAGAAAGAAAACGAATCTAAAAAAGCGATAAATACCTACTATACCAAAGAAATGAATATATATAAACAGGAATACGATAAATATGTCGAAAATGAGTGTGATAGATATTTAAACAATCTTTCCGTCGAAGAAAATAAAATATTAGACGAGGAGATTAAAAAGACAATGCAGTCGGAATTTTATAAAAACATTGAGAATAACGAGGTAATATATAATAATCTGATTCTTACGAAAAAATTAGAATATATCCGGAATAAATGCGTTGTTTTAATTTCTTTTGACGAGTTTATCGCTCAAAAAAAGAGGGTAGGGCGAATAGCGGCTTAAAAAAAGAAGTTGAACATGAAATTATCAGGGTATACAACAAGGCAAAAATGGAAAAAAAGAGTTTATAAAATTTATTATAAGAGTAATACAATGATGTATGCATTTTTACCTTTTTGGTAATATTCTCTTGACTTATTTTGAAAAAGGTATATATTACTAATAAGAGGTTTTTACGAATTGGAATATGATTTTGAAAATGATAATTTAGTAAAATTATATGAAACAGGGAAAAGTGGCAAATATAAATTACAACCAGATGTTATAGATAAATTTTTTTTGAGGACGGAAGACATCGAAGCTGCTGTTAGTATATTTGATTTAATTGAAAAAAGATCTCTTAATTTTGAGAAATTAAAGAAATATAAAAATAGGTATTCCATGAGGTTGAATTTAAAATATAGATTAGAGTTTAGTATCGAGTGGAAAGATGAACAAAAAGGTTTGGGAAAAATAATTATATTAGATATTTCAAATCATTATAAGGATTAAAAAAATGGTAAAATATAAAGCTTTTAAAATCTATGGCCCCGGAGATCATATAAAGGATGAGCTTGAGGCAAGGAACTGGACACAAAAAGACCTTGCAAGCATTATAGGATTTTCAGAGAAACATATTAATCAGATTATCAACAATAAAAAAATAATTACTTTTGAAATAGCAAAACTTCTTTCTCAAGCATTTGGTGGGTCTACTCAATACTGGACTAATCTTGATACTAATTACAGACTCAAAATTGAAATAGAAAAAGAAAAGAAAGTTGAAATTAAAGCAAAGATTTTCGAAAGAATGCCAATAAGAGATATGATAAAAAAGGGCTGGATTGCAGATTTTGGGAATGATGTTGAATATTTAAAGAAAGAGGTAATAAAATTTTGGAAGAAAGACGATACCGACTTTTCTTTTATGGATACAGGGATATTACCTAATTTTAGAAAATCAGATAAATTTTCTAAATACAATGAGAATTATGCAATTACATGGTTTGAAATGGCAAAAAACAAATGTTTGAATATTGATGTTTGTTTATATAATACTAATAAATTATTGGAGATTGCAGAGAATTATAATCAATATACAATTCTTGAAAATGGGGTTATTTCTTTAATCGAAGATTTATATAAAGCGGGAGTTGTTTTTATTTCGTTAAGTCATTTGCCTCAAACTTATATTGATGCCGCTTCCTTTATGATAAAAAACAACCCTGTTATAGTTTATACGATTAGATATGATAGAATTGACAATTTCTGGTTTAATATAGCGCATGAGATAGGTCATATAGTAAAACACATTAAAAATAATAACGATTGTTATATAGACGACAATTTAAACGAAGCATCTGAAAATATAAAAGAAAAGGAAGCTGATGAGTTCGCTAACAAAATTATATTAAAAAATAAAATTGTTGAAGCATTCAGACCTTATAATCAATATATTTCGGAAAAAAGGATAATCGAACAATCTGATATATTAAAAATATCACCGGCAATAATAGTCGGCGTTTTACAGCATGAGAAATTATTACCTAAAAAAAATCTTAATCATTTTAAGGTTTCTATTAGTGATAAAATTCCTGAGATGTATGTCAAAGGATAATTTTTGAAAAGGAGGTAAATATATGGCAACAAATAAACCATATGGCGATGGGCATCGAAATGGAGCGGTTAAAAACCGTGTTCAATATTATAATCCACAAAATGGATGTTTTGTTAAATTTGACACAGAAACTAACCGCATTCTCGATGTTAAATCTGATGGGAAGCCATTTAAAGGCGTAACCAAGAAATAAACTTAAGGGACAAAATAAGTTTAAGTTATTTTGTCCCGGCTATTCTAGTTTTATTTTTAACTAAAGTCAATATAAATTTGAAAAAGGACAAACTAATGACCGGACAATCGCAAGATATTTTAAACGAAAAAATAAATAAATTAAAAGAGATAATTCCCGAAGTTTTTACGGAGAATAAAATCGACTTTGAAAAGCTAAAGTTGGCTTTAGGAGAGAATATTAATCTCCAAAACGAGCGGTATGTCCTGAATTGGGCGGGTAAAAGCGATTCTTTTAAAGTTCTGCAAATGCCGACAACGGCAACTCTTGCTCCGTCCCCTGACGAATCTATTGATTTTGATAAGACCGGAAATGTTTTTATCGAGGGTGAGAATCTTGAAGTCCTGAAAATTTTACAAAAATCTTATCATGGTAAAATTAAAATGATATATATCGATCCTCCGTATAATACAGGAAACGACAGCTTTATTTATCCTGATAAATTTTCAGAGACAAAAGAGGAGTATTTAAAAAGAATACAGGAAAAAGATTCTGACGGATACTATACAAAAGAGGGCTTATTCAGAAAAAATTCGAGCGAAAACGGACAGTTTCATTCTAATTGGCTATCAATGATCTATCCGCGGCTATATCTCGCAAGAAGTCTATTGAGAGACGACGGGGTAATATTCGTAAGCATAGACGATAACGAGGTTCATAATCTCCGAATGGCGATGAATGAGATCTTTGGGGAGGAGAATTTTGTTGATTGTTTAAAATGGAAAAGAAAAAAGCAACCTTCATTTTTAGCGAGCCATACTGCAAAAATTATGGAATATATTTTAGTTTATGGAAAAAACAAAATGTCTTTAGAAAAATTATCTATTGATGGAACATCTGATTTTACTAAAAAAGTTATTAATGTTTCAAACAAAGAAAGTAGAAGATTCTTTAGAAAAGGATTACGAATAAAAAAAGATGGGGAAGGAATAATTAAATCAGGTAGATATAAAATAAAAACAATGGAAATAGAATATCTACAAGATATTAATTATAATAATGGGATTACTTTAAATGATATTGAAGTAATTTCTAAATTTTCTGTTAGTCAGGAAAAGATTGATAACTATATAAAAAACAATTTGCTATTTATAACAGCTCAAAATGGATTGAGAAGAGATGTATCAGAAGAAGAAATAGGAAAAAGAAAATCTATTACAGATTTATTATTATCTGAATGGGGAGACAATCAGGATAGTGAAAATGAATTAAAATCCATATTTAATTCTTCAGAATATTTTGATTATAATAAACCAGTTAAATTAGTTTTTAATTTAATTAAATCTTGTTTTTCTGAGGAAATGATAATCCTCGATTTCTTCGCCGGTTCCGGAACAACTGCTCATGCGGTTTTAGAGTTAAACAAAGAAGACGGCGGCAATCGGAAATTTATCTGCGTTCAGTTGCCCGAAAAGACTGATGAAAATAGCGAGGCATATAAAGCGGGATATAAAACTATTGCCGATATTTCAAAAGAAAGGATTAGAAGAGTAATAAAAAAGATAGAAAAAAAACAGGAGGAGGCAAGGGGTTTCAACCCCTTGTTTCCTGATAGCGATTCTGAAAACCAAATTGATTTGGGATTTAAAGTTTTAAAATTAAAACAGTCCAATTTTAAACTATGGCGCGGCGACGTTATCGATAATAACGAAGAGTTAGAAAAACAGCTTGAAATGTTTATTGATCCGGTAAAAGAGGGGGCGAAAGAGGACAATATCTGTTACGAACTTCTTATAAAGTCTGGTTATGAGTTAACCGTTCCGATAGATAAAACAAATGATTATTATATAATAAATAACGGAGAGATGATTATCTCTATAAATAAGATAGACGATGTTATTGTTAAAGATATAATTTCTAAAAACCCGGGAAAGTGTATAATTCTTGATAGTTTGTTTAATTCAAACGATCAATTAAAGACAAACACAGTATTACAGATGAAAAATGCAGGGATTGATTTCCGGTCGGTGTAGGGGGTAAAAATGAATACAATAGAATTATTAGAAATTATAAGCGGTGGAGAAAGTAGCAAAGTTCAGTTTAAGGAAATAGTTTCGAAAAAGAATGATGATGATATTGTAACAGAAATGGTTGCTTATGCGAATTCCGAAGGAGGTTTATTAATTATTGGCGTTAAAGATAAAACAGGCGAAATAACTGGATTAACATTTACAGAAATAGAAGAAATTAACAATTTACTTTTTAATTTAGCAACAAATAATGTAAAACCGGCTATTATTATGCAAACAGAGACTATCGATGTATCAGGGAAAAAAGTAATTGTAGCCAATATTTCAAAAGGATTTAATAAACCTTATTATGATAATAAAATGGTTCCCTGGATAAAAATTGGCTCTAATAAAAGAAGAATGACTCCTGAGGAAATAGAGAGATTTCTTCAGGAAGCAAATAAAATTTATGCCGAAAAAAAAGTAATAGACGATTCTTCAATTGATGATTTAAATAAGGAAATGTTTTATGATTTTTATAAAAAGAAATTTAAGACGGAAGTTGATGTGTCTACTAATGAATTATTACGGCTTACAGAAAATCTAAGATTATCAAAGAACGGGAAAATTACCATAGCCGGCGTTTTATTGTTTGGTATGAATACTGAAATTTTACTTCCTGAATTTAGGATAAACGCTATATGGTTTTGGGGGAATGAATTTATTACAAATGATTATAGAAGCAGTGAAAATATTTACGGGAATTTAAAAAATCAATATGATAGAGCGCTGAGTTTTGTTATGGGAGCGTTAAAAAAAGTTCAAAAGGATAAAAGTTTTAATAGTCTTGGCGAACCTGAAATTCCGGTAGATGCAATTATTGAATTATTAATGAATGCGTTAATTCATAGAAATTATTTAATACCTGATTCAATAAAATTATATATATTTGAAAATAGGATTGAAATAAAAAGTCCTGGAAAATTACCAAATAGTTTGACAGTAGATGATATCAAAAAAGGGATTCAAAGACGGGACAGAAATATTATTATTTCTTCCTATGCCACTGATATATTGCCATATAGAGGAACGGGAAGCGGAATATTAAAAGCTATTCAATTATATCCAAAAATTGAGTTTGAAAATAATATTGAAGCCGAATATTTTAAAGTAACTATTTTTAGGGAAACAGAATTAAAAAACAAAATATAATTTTATATTTAATCGAAACAGGATGTAAAGATGACAAAAATCATTGATAAATTATTACAAAAATTGGAAGAATGTATAACTAACAATAAATACGAACCTCTTGAAACTGAAAAAATCGAACTTAAAGACAGTTCCAATGCCGGCGACTGGAAGTCTATTTATGAATCTGTTTGCGCTTTTTTAAACACTCAAGGAGGTATTATCATTCTTGGGGTCAAGGAAGATACAAAAAACAAGAAATATATTTTCACGGGTTATCAGGATCATAACGAGACTAATTATAAACAGATTGCAAATCAATTTACAGATGAAAAAGGAACAACGCTCGATTTAAAAGAGTATTTTCCCGATTTACAGATAAAAGATTTTCTTAATGCTCGGGTAGGGGTAGTTTACATTGAGAAATTACCTGACGATAAAAAGTATGTATTTTATAAAAACAAAGCATATAAAAGAAAATTTACCGGAGACGTCCCTCTTACGGAGAATGAAATATTAGCGCAAAATGAATATAAAAAAGAGCTTGAGGTTTCAAGAGAATTATTACCGGTTATTAATACAAATATCGATAATATTGATTTAGACAAACTAAACGACTATATCCAGATATTAAATAGAGAGGTTAAAATAGAGAGTATAAAACCTGATATACAATCTGCAAAATCATTTTTAGAAAGAAAGAAGTTTATAAAAGAGGGGAATCCTACTGTTTTAGGTATGTTAGTATGCGGTAAAAATACTGATGATTTTTTAGAGCAGAGATGTCAAGTCGATTGTTTTGTTAATTCATCTGTTACAGTTGTTCAAAATAAAAAGGTTATTAAGGGCAATATTTTACCGCTTATGGAAGAAAGCGTTGGATTTGTATATAAAAACATTCAAACGGGCGTAAGTGTTGAAAATGGAGGTAAAAGTACTCCGGAATATCCTGAAAAATTAATAAGAGAGTCTATTAATAATGCTTTAGCCCATAGAGATTATTCCATAAATAAATATGTTAATATTAATATTACACCCGGGGAAAATATTGAAATCAGAAATCCGGGCGGATTTAAAGAAACTCTTTTAATTGAAATATTAAACGATCCTATTCCGGTTCGTAGAATTATTCCTGATACAAAAGCAAAAAACCCGAAACTTGCGGATATTTTAAAAGTATATGATAAATGGGAGGGAAAAGGTATCGGAATGTCAACCCTTACAAACGAATGTTTAAATAATAATATTAATTTGCCGTATTATAAATTTCATAGTAAGGATGATACATCGCTAATAATTCAATCGGGAAAGCTTCTTGACGAAAAAATGCTGATATTATTTAACTCTTTCAGTAGATATTTTGAACAGAAACTTGATGGAAGAGCTTTAACCGAAGAAGAAATGCTTGTTTTATCATATTTCTATAAATCTGAAATATATAACGGATTGGATAGATATACAATATTATTATCTTTTGATAATAATCATTTTAATGTTATTAAAAATATGGAGAAAAAGGAATTGTTATTCAGACACCCTGCAAATAATGATAAACTTCATACGGTTTTTATTGTTGACAGAAATTTGGTTAAAGAAAATTATTTTCCGGAGTTACGTAATATTTATGGCGTTTTCTTTGATGATTTAGAGTTTGAAGCTAAAGAGATTCTTGATATTTTTTATTTACACAATAACTTTTCAAAAAAAAGATTCCCTAATGCAAGCGACATTGGAAATATTTTATGGTCAAGAAAAGATAAAAAAGAAATTGATAAATACGAAACATTTAAAAGAAAAGTAAGAGGCAAAATAAGTAGATTGGAAAAAGCCGGATTTATATTAAAAAACAGCAATAAACCGGAATATTTTGTTAATACAGATTTTAAAAAGGATAAATAATGAAACTCTATTTTGACCCGAATCAATCATTTCAGCTTGATGCAGTTCAAGCAGTTATAGATTTATTTGAGGGACAAACTTTAAAAGATAGCGATTTTCAATTTTCTTTGATTCATGAGGAGGGAAGTCTTATTTTTAATCAATATGGTATTGGTAATAATTTAATTATTTCCGATGACGATATACTAAAAAATTTAAACAAAATTCAGAATAATAATGGAATTCCAAAAAATGAAATACTGGATGGGTATAATTTTTCTATTGAAATGGAGACCGGAACGGGTAAAACTTATGTTTATTTACGGACTATTTACGAGTTGAATAAAGTTTATGGATTCAAGAAATTTGTTATCGTAGTCCCATCTATTGCAATAAAAGAGGGGGTTTTAAAAAATCTTGAAATAACTAACGAACATTTTAAAACATTATATAATAATACCCCGTCGGTATATTCCGTTTATGATTCGAAGAATGTATCAATTTTAAGAAGTTTTGCGGCAAGTAATAGTATTGAAATTCTTTTAATCAATATTGATTCTTTTGCAAAAGATGAAAATGTAATAAATAGAAATAATGATAAACTTATAGGGAAAAAACCGATTGAATTTATTCAGGGAACAAATCCAATTATTATAATCGATGAACCGCAAAATATGGAGACTGAAATCAGGAAAAAAGCAATATCAAATCTCAATCCGCTTTTTACATTAAGGTATTCGGCAACGCATAAATTTATATACAATCTTATTTATAAACTTGATCCTGTTAAAGCGTATGATTTAGGACTTGTAAAACAAATTGAAGTTGATTCTGTTTTTACGGAAAATAATTTTAATCAAGCTTATGTTAGTCTTGAAGATATTGTTACAAGCAAATCAAAATTGTTGGCAAAAATAAAAATTGATGTAAACAGCGCAGATGGCGTTATTAGAAAAGTTGTTAATGTTGATAAAAACAATTATGATTTATTTGTGTTATCAAATTCAAGAGCTTGTTATGAAGATATACTTGTCGAGAGTATCAATCATAGCGATAATTACATAGAATTAACGGGAGGTATCCGGCTTTTTAAAGGCGAGGTTAAAGGGGATTTTCAAGATGAAATAATTAGAATCCAGATACAAAAAACTATTGAAGAGCATTTTGAAAAAGAAAGAAAATATAAACCGCTTGGAATAAAAGTATTATCTCTTTTTTTTATTGATCGGGTTTCAAATTATAGATTTTATTCAGAGATCGGAAATAGTCAGAAAGGAAAATATGCAAAACTTTTTGAAAATATTTTTACTGAAATATCAAATCGTCCTAATAATAAAAATATCATTCCATTTGATATTGATGAAATTCACAATGGATATTTTGCAATAGACAAGAAAGGAATTCTGAAAGAAAGTAAAGAAAATAAATCAACAGAAGCAGATAATGAGGCATATCATCTTATTATGAAAGACAAAGAAAAATTACTTGATAGTAATACTCCGCTACGGTTTATTTTCAGTCATTCTGCATTAAGAGAGGGTTGGGATAATCCGAATGTTTTTCAAATATGTACTTTAAATGAAACAAAATCAGAAATGAAAAAAAGGCAGGAAATCGGAAGAGGATTAAGACTTTGCGTTAATCAGGATGGAAACAGGGTTTTTGATAAAAATATAAATAAACTGACTGTTATTGCAAATACTCATTACGAAGAGTTTGCAAAACAGTTACAAAAAGAGATAGAGGATGATTGCGGTGTTCAATTTAAAGATAGAATCAAAGATAAAAATCAAAGAGTTAAATTGATATTAAGAAAAGGAATTGAGTTAGACCAAAATTTTTTAGACCTTTGGAATAAAATTAAATATAAGACTATTTATAATGTCAACTATGATACTGAAAATTTGATTAAGGAGGCGGCAAGTAATATTAAAAATATGAACGCAATTTCTAAGCCAATTATAAAATCTGTAAAATCAAAAATCGAAATTGATAATGAGGGAGTAAAAATTGTTGAAGATGGTTCATCAATACATAGACCGGATTCATACAGACAAATAATACCGGATATCTTTTCATATATTCAAAACAGAACAGAATTAACAAAAGATACTATTTATCAAATATTAAAAAATTCCGGAAGATTTTCCGATTTATGGAAAAATCCGCAGATGTATTTAGATCGTGTTATTATTGAGATTAAAAACACATTATATAGATTGATGATAGATGGAATAAAATATGAGAAAATCGCAGGACAGGAATATGAGATGAGATTATTTGAAATGAAAGAAATTGAATCGTATATTTCAAATCTTAAAAAAGTTAAGAATGAAAACAAGACAATATTTAATTATATAGAACTTGATTCTGAAATTGAAAGAAAATTTGCAAATGACTGCGATGATAATGAAAATATTGAGTTTTATATTAAACTCCCAAATTGGTTTAAAATTGATACGCCTCTGGGTTCTTATAATCCCGATTGGGCTTTAATATTTAAAGATGAAAAGAAATTATATTTTGTTGCAGAAACGAAATCAACAATATCTAAGATGAATTTGAGAGATTCTGAACGCTTAAAGATAGAATGCGGTAAAGCACATTTTAAAGAATTTCCGGACATTGATTTCAAACAAGTTACAAAAATTGAAGAACTATTTTAAAAATTATGTGAACTATTCACATAACGTTAATTATCTGAATCACTTTTTTATTTTAGACAAATCAGTTTGATTAATTTAACCAAATATGTTATTTTTATTATGGATAGAGAAATAAAATGGCGCAGAATACAAGAGAAGATATTATAATTAAACTAAAAAAAATAAAACCCGAATTACAGAAACAATATGGAGTAAAAAGAATCGGAATATTTGGATCTATCGCAAGAAACGAAGCTAATGATAGTAGCGATATTGATATTGTTTATGAAGTCGAAAATATAAACGGATTTTCGATTGTTCATATTAAAGAAGATCTGGAACATTATTTTAATAAAACTGTAGATATTGTAAGGTATCGGCAGAATATGAACCCCTATCTAAAAGACCGTATTAATTCGGAAGGTATTTATGTATGATAAAGGATTTGTAAGAATTCTTTTAACGCAGATATATGATGCGCTTCATAAAATAAAAGAGAGAACAGAGGTTATAAAAACATCAGACGACTTTATATCATCTGAACAAGGCGAGGAAAAACTTGATAGTATCTGTGTTTTATTTATGGCTATTGGCGAGAATTTAAAAAAGATTGATACTATTACAGAAAAATCTATTTTTTCGAAATATCCGGAAATAGACTGGGATGGATTTAAAGGTTTTAGAGATATAATTGCTCATCAGTATTTTAATATTGATGAAGAAATGGTTTTTTCAATTATCAAAAATGAATTACCTCAAATTATTATAATAATAAAGAGAATTTTGGACGAAGATCTGAAATAATATTATCTTAATCATTTTTATTTTTTTCTTAGATAAGTTAAAAAACAAATTAGATGCGTTATCTTTATTGCGGATGGAGAAATAAAATGGCGCAGAATACAAGAGATAAATCCCAGTTAAATAAAAAAATTATGTGAATCATTTTTATTTAACTCCCCTCTTTAATAGTCCGATAATGATTATATCAATAATCGGAGTAATTCTATGCTAGATTTATCAAATCCCAACACTAACGACGCATATTCAAGGGCGATTGAGACATTTTTATCGAATAATTTTCAGGACTATGACAATCTACGCGAGTTACCTCCGGAAGAGGCGTCGGATAAGATCGACGAGTTTTTCAACAACATTCCCGATTACTGTCGCGGGTAATGACAATTCCCCACCTAAATATCAAATCGGGTAATGAAGATTCCCCAGTAAAATAGAGTTTGGGTAATATAGATTCCCCACCCTAAAAATGGTATTCTGCTCCTTAAAAAAT
>JAGOCL010000383.1 GCA_017998755.1 Spirochaetota bacterium
ACGACAAAATGAATTAAGTATCTTAGTATATTCAAAACGAGAATTCCCATTTTTTTCCACACCGTCGCTAACATAATTTCTCAAATATTTATTTACATAAAAAGTAAAAAAATATAAACTACTCAAACTATAAATAGAAGAAAAGCGATTTTGATAAATCGCGATTATAAGGAGCGCTCTTGTTTGATAAAAACGCTAATAGATGGAAGTTGCTATTTTTTACAACTTTCGCTTTGTCGATAGTATTATCCTTAATACCGTTTGCGGGTATCGCGTTATACCCGTTCAGGCTGTTTTCTACCTTTATACACGAATCTTTCCACGTTCTTACGTCGATTCTTACCGGCGGCAAAGACGTCTCTTTCCTTATTAATCAGGATACTTCGGGGTTAACAAAACATACCGGCGGATTTCTGCCCGTTATAATTCCCGCCGGCTACATAGGAACGTCGTTTTTAGGCGGCGCGCTGATACTCATAAATTCTAAGAGATATACGGAGAAATTTTTATTTATTGTCCTTGGGTTATATTTTATCGGAATGACCTTCTTCTTCGGACTTACCACTCTGCTTACGATAACGTTCGGTTTTGGAGTGGGTTTCTTATTCATCTTTTTGGGAATTACGTTTAAAGGTAATCTCCCGACATTCTTACTCTCTTTTTTATCTATCCAGTTATCGCTTAACTCCCTCGAGGATCTCAAAACATTGATATTTTACTCGGCCGTAAGCGACGTCAAAACCGACGCCCAAAATATGTCAAAAGAAGTTTTTCCGCTACCGCCGCTTGTTTGGGCGCTGATATTTGCTCTTGTAGCGTTTATCCTGCTTTATATATCGATATCCGGCGCGTTCAAAACCAAAAAAGCTCCTCAAGTAAAGAATACCGAAAGCGCCGTTATCCCACCTTTACCGGAAGAGAGGCGCTGACAACGGCGATTATATCTGTATATATTCGCTATTTCGGACAAAAAACAAGCGCATATGCGCATTAATTATTGATCTTTTTACAACTTATATTTCAAACTGTACGCCTCTTTGGCGCCGGGCGGTATCTCGTCGATTTTCTCAAACTCTATATCCTTTATATTCTTCGCGGCTTTCTTTACCGAATCGGTAACTAATATCTGCCAAGCTTTTGCTATATCCTCGCCGAGTTTGCTGGAGGCGTTCACTTCCGCTCCGTAAACGTCTCGATCGCCGATTCGTAGCATCTTCCCGAATCCAAGCCCAACGCACAACATAATCTTCTCAGTATCGGGTCTATCCTTATTATAATCGACTAATATTCTTTGCATTGAGATGGAACAATCGATGGCTTTTGTAACGTTCCTGAATATAACCATCATGCTATCCCCTTCCATTTTGAGTAAAATACCGTCGTTTTCTTCAATTAATGGTATAAACAGTCTTTCCGACTCGTATATTATCTGTAAAAAATGAATAATACCGAATTCCGCAACGCCTCTCGAAAATCCCGATAAATCTGTGAACATTACCGCCCACTCTTCTCCAAACAAATCCCAAATTCTAGAGTCTATTTTTGATTTGTCCGCGTCCGGCTTGAGCCGCTCTTGAATAAGTTTTTCCAGCCGGTCTTCGGAAGCCGACGCTTTAACGTTAAAAGTATATGGCATATTCTTCTCCGCTCTATTTTTTTGATAGTATTATATTCCAAAGATAAAAATAAATCAAAACTATTTTAATTTTTAGAATTAATTAAATATTTGATTAAAAAAAGTAAATAGGAAGCTAAAAAACTTCATAAAAATCTTGATTTTTGCGCTAATATATATTATATTAACCTTTATTGCTTTTTATATTGAGGAACATAAGTTTGTCGATTTCTAAAGATATTATAAAAGAAATTAAAAATCGGCTGGATATATCTACGGTCGTCGGCGAGTATGTTCACAGTTTAAAAAGATCGGGTAAAAATTGGATAGGTTTATGTCCTTTTCATAACGATAAAAATCCCTCTTTTAGCGTATCGCAAGATTATGGTATATATCGATGTTTTTCATGCGGAGAAAAAGGGGACATTATTAACTTCATTGAGAAGATAGAGAACGTCTCTTTTGCAGAAGCGGTAAAGCTGTTGGCGGCGCGGGCCGGTATCGACGTTTCTTTAACCGAAGGGGATTCGGAGAAGTATAAAGAAAGGGAAGAGGTTATTCAGTTTAACGAAAGAGTCGTTAAGTTGTTTCAATATTTTCTCCTAAAAAGACGGGAAGGAGAAAACGGACTTAAGTATTTAACGGGACGCGATATAAACGCCGATATTATCAGTCAATTTAGAATTGGTTACGCTCCGAAAGAATACGGAAGACTCGAATCTTTTTTTATAAAAAAAGGTTATAAACCCGAATTTCTTGTTAGTACGGGACTTTTTTCGAGAGGAGAAAGAGGTTTAAAACCGTTGTTCTTTAACAGAGTTATATTCCCGATTATTAATTATAAAGGGGAATGCATAGGATTTGGCGGACGAGCGCTTGAGCCCGATGCGAAACCGAAATATCTGAACACGCCTGAAACTATTGTTTACAGAAAGCGAGAGAATCTTTACGGTATCGCCGTATCGAAAGAATTTATTAAAGCGAAAAAGTCTGTATTTATAGTCGAAGGTTATGTGGACGCGATAAGTTGTTATAAAAACGGATTAAAAAACATTGTCGCCCCTTGCGGAACGGCGATAACAAAAGAGCAGATCAGACTTCTTTCGCGGTATGCGGAAGAGATAATATTTCTTTTCGACGGGGACGAAGCCGGTATGAAAGGGGCTATAAAGGGGGTTACCGAGTCGGCAAACATTGAGAATATTAAGACATCGGTGCTGGTTTTACCGAATAATCTCGATCCCGACGATTATTTTAAGTCCAATACGATCGAAGCGTTTAATATTTTTCAGAAACAAAAAGTTGCTCCTATTGAGTTTCTTCTATATTACTATACCAGAAATATGGATATGAAGGATTTTAACAATCTTATAAAAACGCTGTACTTACTTTTTGGTTACATTAAGTTGTGGGAAAGCGAAGTAATAAGGAAAAATCTTATAGAGAACGTTTCAGTTTTTTTGAATATTGATAATGCGACTACTTTTAGAGAATATGAGAAATACTTATCAAAAGAGACCAAATACAACCCGGCTTCTAAGGAGGATAACGCTTCAACGCCCGCAAATATTTCGAGCGACGCCGAACCGGTTTTAAAACCGGACGCGACTTTGTTGAGAGAAGTCGATTTGCTTTTATACCTCCTTAAGTATACTAAACGAAGAGAGGTTATAGTAAAAAGCTCTTTGGAGATCGAACATTTTACGACGGATAT
>JAGOCL010000384.1 GCA_017998755.1 Spirochaetota bacterium
TCTTTCAATCCCAAATCAATTAACTGAGATACGTCTAGTATCAGACTGACCGTCCCGTCTCCCAAAATTGTCGCGCCGGCTATTCCGGGCGTGGTAGTGTATTTATCTTTTAACGGTTTTATTACTATATCTTCTTCGCCGATTAACGAATCGACTAAAAGTCCGATTTTCTTATCGCCGGCGCCGACAATTACTACAAAGAAAAATTCGGCTTCTTTATTGTCGTCAATTTTAAATAATCTGTTAAGGCGTAATAGAGACAATACGTCGTCTCTGACGTTTATTACTTCGTAATTGTCGATCATTTTTATATCTTCCGGTTTGATCCTGATACTTTCCAAAACCGACGATATCGGTAACGCGTAAACTTCTTCTTGAACTTTTATCATTAATCCCTGAATTATTGCCAGCGTTAATGGTAGTTTTATAGAAAAGGAAGTTCCTTTTCCCTGTTCGGAATTAACTCTGATCGATCCGCTGAGTTTCTCGATATTCTTTTTTACGACGTCGAGGCCTACTCCTCTTCCCGATACGGAGGTAACTTTATCCGCAGTAGAAAAGCCGGGTTCAAAAATCAGATTGAACGCGTCCTGATCCCTAAGAGTCTTGTCGGAGGTTATCAAGCCTTTTTCTATCGCTTTCTTTCTAACTTTTTCAACGTTAATACCTTTTCCGTCGTCGACTACCGTTATAGATATAAGATTGCCTTCGTTAAGCGCGGAAAGCTTGAGTATAGCCGGATTTTTTTTGCCGGCTTTCTCCCTCTCTTCGGGAGTTTCAAAACCGTGATCTATAGAATTTCTAACAATATGAATTAACGGATCGATAAGATCGTCTATCATCGCTTTATCTATCTCTGTATCTTCCCCTTCGACTACCAGTTCCACCTCTTTTCTCAAGTCCCTACCGAGGTCTCTAACCAGTCTGGGGAATCGGGTAAATATTTGTTTTATCTGCACCATTCTGACTCTCATGACCCCTTCCTGAAGCGAAGAAGAAATTCTGTCTAGATTTTGCGCGGTGGAGCGGAATCTATCGATAGCGCCTTTGTATAACGACGTAAAACTGTCAAATTGATTTGTAAGACTGGAGAATTCGTTTTGAATTTCCTTTTTTATTTGCGAATACGACGCTCCTTCTTTCATCTTGTTGATTAAATCCGGCGTTTTTTCTATGAATAACTTCAATTTGTCTTTATAATCGTTTAATGTAAAACCTAAATATTCCAAATTTTCAAAGAATTGAGCGCTAATCTGGTTGAAAGTCGCTTTATTTATAACTATTTCGGATACGAGGTTCAATAAATCGTCAATTCTCGACGATTCGACTCTGAGCACCGATGTGGTAACGACTTTTTGAGCTTCTTTATCTTTTTGGCGCTCTTTAGATTTTGACTCGTCTATTTCGTTATTAACCGCTTCGAAATTTGCCGGAGCGTCTACTTCGGTAGTATACGGGCCGTTTGTCGATTTGTCAATCTCGATCGCATCGTCGTCTTTCTCTGAAATTTTTATCTTTTCGTCGTTTTTACCGGCATTGTTCGTTTTTGCCGATTTGACTTCCATGGCGCCGTCGCGTAAAATGGGGAAAATTTTAATATCGGTCGTAGTATCCGGTATCGTCGCGTACTCTTTAAGTTTATCCGTCGACGTTTCGGAAGCCAGTATATACGTTACGTCTTTATGAAAAACTTCCGAATATATGTCGTCAAAATCCGGTATCGTTTTGATAACAAGCGCGACGTCCCTAAGCGACGTAAATACTTGTATCGCGCCGACGGTCCTCATAGGATTGGACTCGTCGAAGGAGACGATTAATTTGTACAACGGGAGATTATCGGGGTTTGATTCGTTTATTTCTAAAAGATCGTATTCGCTGATATTTGATATTTCATCGTCGGAAATATTAGATTTCTCAACGACGACAGATTCATTCGCCGATTTGTCGGTCTTTTTAACAGAATCTTTCGTTTGAGGCGTTTTAATTTGAGCGTTGACGCTTCCTTTTGAGATCGCGCTAAGACCTTTGACGCAAGAGGATATATCATTGTCGTAAACCGAGCCTTCCGATCTCATCCTTACCATGTTTTTGATAACGTCGAGAGCGTCGAGTAAAACGTCTACTATTTCCGGAGTTACTTTTACTTTACCGCTTCTGATCTCGTCCATAGAATCTTCGAGCAAATGAGTGAATTTGGTAAGTTCGTCCATCTGGACCGTAGCCGAGCCCCCTTTCAAAGTATGAGCCGCTCTAAATATCGAATCGATCGATTCTTTGTCGTCAGTATTTTTTTCTAAAGATAAAAGATTTGTCTCCATAACGTCAATCTGAGAATAAGCTTCGTCAAAATAATCCTTCAAAAGCCCCTCGTCAATAAAATCGCTCATCAATAACTCCTCTTTCAAAAAAAATAAAAACTGCGCCAAATTATATAATTAAATAATATTGGTAAATCTGTCAATAAATAATTGCAATAAAATATATTATACAATATAATGCCGATGAATTGCGGAAAATATTTTATACGTAACGCATTATAATATATTTTTTTAAATAAATTAAATATTTTTTTATTAATTAAGAAATTATTTTTTATCATAAGGATATGGAGAGAAAATGAATTATCAGATTAATTGTTTAATTTGCATATCAAATAATTCTACGGCGACGAAAGTTTACGACGTTTTTCTAAATATGGGTATAGCCGGAAAAATAGTAGAAAACATGGATTCTTGTTATGAAGAATTAAAAAAATCTAAATTTGATTTTTTGTTTTTGGATTTTGATTTTGGAGAAGAGAGGGTATTTAGTTTGATAGATACCGTCAGAAACGACGAAAATTTATCTCAAATTTTTATTCTCGGTACGGCGTTATCGGCGAACAGTTTGTTTATAAAAAGAATTCAGTCGTATAATCTCATCGGATTTTACGTTAAACCGATCGATTGCGAACGGTTGCAGGAAAAGATGGATATTATATGTAAAAAATTTAAAAATCACGTATCGGATCGAAAATATATAAGAATTACGCCAAAAGACGACGATTTGGTCAGAGCTTTTTTTAAATTAAAAAGCGGAAAAAGGATATCGTCAAAAGTTTTGGATATATCTATCGGCGGTTTGGCGATCTCTCTGTATTCGGATTTTGAGACAATCGAGTTAGCGGAAGGCAACCTTTTAGAACACATAATTTTTGAAGTCGACAACAAGGAAATCGACGTCGACGCAAAAATAGTAAAGAAAAACGGGCTTGCCGTTGCGCTACAATTTACGCATTTTTATTTGAATAGTTACGATAGTTTATTGAAATATATTA
>JAGOCL010000018.1 GCA_017998755.1 Spirochaetota bacterium
TACCGAGATATTAGTTGTCGTTTCAGATTATATTATGCCGGGAATGAAAGGCGACGAACTATTAATTAAAATTTACAATAAATACCCCGACATAATTAAAATTATGCTTACCGGACAGGCGACTCTTGAAGGGGTAATAAACGCTATCAACAACGCTAAAATTTACAGATATATCGCTAAGCCTTGGGAAAAAAACGATCTTATTATAACTATTCAGGAAGCAATCAAATCTTTTCAACAGACAAACTATATAAAAAAATTACTAAACGCATATAATAAATTTGTTCCAAAAGAGTTTTTAGCGCAATTAAATAAAAAAGATATCATTGATATAAAATTGGGAGATCAGATAGAAAAAGAAATGACGGTAATGTTTGCCGATATCAGGAATTTCACATGCCTTTCCGAAAGTATGAGTCCGGAGGATAATTTTAAGTTTCTAAATTCATATTTGAAAAACATGGGACCTATTATTAGAAAAAACAACGGTTTTATCGATAAATTCATCGGAGACGCTATCATGGCGCTATTTACCGACGTAGAAGGGGCGATAAGCGCCTCTATCGAGATGCAAATTGAACTAAATGGTTATAATAAAAGAAGATTGGAAAAGGAATATAAGCCAATTAATATCGGTATCGGTATAAATACGGGCTTTATGGCTCTTGGAACGATAGGCGAAGAAGAGAGAATGGAAACGACCGTTATATCCGACGCGGTTAATCAAGCGGCGCGTATGGAAAGTCTGACGAAGACTTATGGAGCAAAAATATTGTTATCGCTCGGAACTCTGAATTCTATAAACGCGCCGGACAAATACTCTTACCGGCTCGTGGACGTTATCAATTTGAGAGGAAAAAACGAACCAACTTTTGTTATCGAACTGCTTGACTGTCTGCCGGACGAAGAAAAGAATTTAAAAATGAAAACAAAACCCGAATTAGAGAAAGCTATAAGTTTTTTTAGAGACAATAAAGTAAAAGAATCGTACGAAATTCTCAATAATTTATTAGAAATTAATACTAACGACGCCGTCTTGAAAATCTACATAAGTAAATGCGAAGATTTATTAAAAAAATGATTTTTTCGAGGATAATAGATTGATCAGTAAAAACGATTTAATGGAAATTATTGCAAAAAACTTCGATAAAGTAAAAAACGGTTTTTTAGAAATTCTAACTTTTAATACTAACAATTCTTCCGGTTTTCTTTACGATTTTGAAGAAATTTTAAATTCTATTCCCGACGATAAAGCGTACTTTAAATTCAGATATAGCGATTATATGGAGAGCGATCCGTATTATCCGTTTTTAAATATATTGAAAGATTATTTTTCCGGAAAAACTTCAGACGAAATAGAACTCGTTTTAAAGAAATCAAATATTTATTATACCGATTACAGTTTATTGTTATCATATTTCCAGAAATCCCAATCGTATAGAGACGAAGAATTAATTTTTCATGCGAAATACGAATTTAGTTACGAGCAGTTTAAACTTTTTGAATCTATATTCAATATACTTGCCTACATTACAGAAACAAAACCAATTGTAATCTCTCTTTCAAACATTCAAAATATTAAAGAATCGTCGGTCGCATTCATTAAATTTTTATTGAAGAAAAACAAATTAAACTTAATGTTGATTTTATTTTATGAAACCGGCGCAAATACTAAAAACGAAAAATTGTGGAGCGAATTTTTATCAGTTTTGGAAAAAAATCAAATTATAATGGAATATAATTTTGAAAGGGACAACTTATTAAAGACGGAACCGCATTTAGAAATTCAAACTGAAGAGACGTCCAACGCTATTTTATTGATACCCGAATATCGTAAATGTTTGAATTTTTATAACTTTTTGGCGGTAAACGAAACTTTGACTTACGCCGAGCAAATCTACAATCTCATAAATAGGGAAAAAGATAAAACCGAATTTAGAATTTGCTATTCTATAATAAAAATTCTCGGAGACTCTTATCTATGCGCCGGAGAATACGCTTTGGCTCTATTTTATTATCAGAAAATGGCCTCCTTATCCCAAAATAACGATAAGAAAAACGAACTTCTAGAATCAAATCTTAAAATAACTTTTGTCTATTATTATCAGGACCAGAGATATCTGGGCTTAAAATTTATTGAATCCTACTGGGATGAGTTGATACGCAGAAACGGCGACGAATTAGTATACAAATTTTACTTACTGTTATTTAAATTCAATATTACCGAGATATTCAATAAAATTAATTTTTCTATAGAAGATCTTTATAAAGAATTGAAAAGAATAAATAAATCGGATTTTCTTTTTAACTTTTTTATCGATCATTTCACTTACGACGTTTTAAAACAGCGCGAAGGCAAAGAAAAAGCCGACGAATTCAAGCAAAAATGCCTGAAATTGTCTAAGAATAAAAGAAACGATTATATTACTTCCATAATTTACGCAACTTACGGCGTAGTTTATATGGATCAAAACGATTATCAAAAAGCGATTCAATATTTTAAGAAATCCGAAAAGCTCTTTATAAAAATCGGAAATAACGTCAGGTTAATGAGATTATACAGCAGTATCGGTTACCTGAGTTTCTCAAAAGAGGAATTTAAGAAATCTATCTATTATTACAGGAAAGCGATAATTATCCTAGAAGATCTCAAGGATTACAGAGAGCTATGCAATTTATTGTATAATATTGCGATTATTTATCTTTTTTCAAGAAATTTCAAGGAATCAATATTTTATTTTGAGAATATTATCGATATTTTTAATTCTTTGAATTACGAAAGGTTGTATTACCATTCCAGATTGAAAATTTATTGTTTGATCGGTATAGGGTATCTGAAAATTAATCAAATAAATTTAGCTTATATATATCTGAATAAAGCGAGGGAATATCTGGAGGCGGATTCTCATATCAATGAAATATCGTACTTCGAGCTTTTAGAAGCGCTGATATTAAATGAAAAAAAAGATTATACTAAAATGAAAGAATCTTTTGAGAAGGCTATACTTTTTAACGGAGACGGGGGTTTCCAATACTCTCTGATTTTCTTTTATTACGAATACGGGCGCGCTCTCATGAAATTAGGCGAAAACGATAACGGTCGGGTTCAGTTTGACAAAGCTCTTTCGTATTGCTCAAACGGATCCTACCCTTATTATCGTTCGCTTTTACTTAATTACCCGGATAGATCTCCTTTGAAAGTTTCCGGAAAAAATTATATTAATATAAGTTATTTTATTAACGATATCAATAACTCCAAGTCGTCGTCGGCTTTAAACGTTAAGATTATGGAGATGAACTATCTTAACAACTTACAGAATTTTCTGGTATCGGTTAATCAAAGAAAAAACCTTTTAAAAAACATCTTTAAGCTCATAAATAACAGTTTCCCATACGATTTCTCCGATATTTTCATAAAATCGAAAGATAAAGGATGGAAACATTTATTTTCATATAAATACCCCGATTTCTATAAAAATGAAGTCATGGACTACTTGACGGCTGATAAAAAACCGAAGATTTTTATTAATCTCAATAAAATTCCCTCTTTATCCGGTCTCGGCGATAAATACAATTCTATAATTTCTATACCTTTAACTAAGAACAATACATTTGTCGGAGCATTTATCTGCGCCAGAGAAAGTAAAAAAGAAATTTTAACTGAAAACGATCTGAATATACTGATAATATCAAAAAATCAAGCAGAAATTACCTATGATAAGATAGAACTCCAAATTGCTCAAAAAAATCAAAATATTTTATTAAAGAAACAGAAAGACGAATTGGCGAAAGCTATAGAGGATTTAAAAGAGACGCAGTCGGCCTTGATTCAATCCGAAAAAATGGCTTCGCTGGGACAACTTATTGCCGGAGTTGCTCACGAGATAAATACTCCCATCGGAGTTATCAAAGCCTCGGCAAGTTCGATATCCGATCTGATAAATAACGACTTTCTTAAAATTATCGAATTTATCGAAAATCTAACCGGCGATAAAAAGAGACTTTTTTTTGAATTTATCGATACTTGTTTTTCTCTTAAACCCGTTTTAAGTACGATGGAAGCGCGGAAAAACAAAAAGATAATTAAAGAGAATCTTGATAGGTTATCTGCGGAGAGTTCAGATTATATTACGGGAATTCTCGCCGATATGGGCTTTACTGAAATAGACTCAAAATATGCTAATATCGTCGGCGACGCTGAAATTATAAATAAAGCGTATAAACTAACTATCTTAAAAAAGAGCATCGAGAATATAAACGACGCTACCGGTAAAGTCTCAAAAATAGTCTACGCCTTAAAGAGTTACTCGCATTTTCAAAACAACGATAAACCGGTACAAATCGACGTTAAATCCGGTATCGAAAACACGCTAACTTTATACAATAACCTTATCAAACAGGGAATTGAGATTATAAGGAATTATGAAGACGTTCCGCAAATTTTCGCTTTTCCGGACGATCTCAATCAGGTATGGACGAATATTATACAAAACGCGCTCTACGCTATGTCGAATAGCGGAACTCTGAAAATTTCAACAAATAAAAAGGATAATTACGTAGTCGTAACGATTAGGGACAGCGGTAAAGGGATTCCTCCCGAGATTAAACGGAATATCTTTACCGCTTTCTATACCGCCAAGCCTCAAGGGGAAGGGAGCGGTCTGGGACTGCATATTGTCAGAAAGATAATCGATAAACATAAAGGTAAAATCGAATTTGACAGCGAACCCGATAAAGGAACCGAATTCAGAATTTATCTGCCGATAAATATCGAATAGCGCGAGAAAGAAAAGAAGCCGCAAGGAAAGTTATGTTTTATGATAATAGTATAAGATTTTATAAAGATTTTTATGACGAGCAATAAAAATAGTTTTTTCTGAATATATCGGATTTTATCTTGACGAATATAAAATTAAGGATTAAATTGTATTAATATCTATAAAAACGCTTCGGGGGTAATAATGGAAATATCGCAAAAACTACAAGAACATAAAGCGATATCTCGTCTATTAAGTAAGAAAGTAAAATTAATTCTATTAATTTCTACGCTTGCTCTGCTCGCCTTATCCTACCTATCGACTTCCTGTTCGGAGGCCGCATTCAAAGCGATCGACGAACCTACGACGACGACTATACCAAAAGTATCGGCTCCAAGCTTTTCAGTCGAGTCCGGAACCGAATTTAAATCTTCCATATTAGTAAACATATATAGTTTGACCAAAGGGGCGGTTATACAATATAGTTACGATAATATTACTTGGTTTACTGGAACTATACTACTGATAAGCGAAACTAAAACGGTTTACGCTAAAGCGACTAAAGAGGGTATGATTGATTCGGACGTCGTATCGGCGATATATATATGTACTAGCCCGACGACGACAACGTTAACATCGACATCGACTACTAACGCAACAACAACTACTATAAATACAACGGATACGACAAACGCCGCTTCGACGACTATTCAAGACGTCTCGACGACAACGTCGATTTCGGGAACGACGAGTACGACAATTGTCGGCGATACAACGACGACCTTAGCGTTAACTACTACTACTACTACGGCTAACGTAACAACAACTACGCTCCCCTCGACTACGCTCGGTACGGGCTCTACAAGCTCAATAAGTACGACAATTGTCGGCGATACAACAACGACGATAGCGCCGACAACCTCAAGTTCGACCACATATGCGTCTACA
Organism: Spirochaetota bacterium; assembly: GCA_017998755.1. Classification (GTDB taxonomy): domain Bacteria; phylum Spirochaetota; class GWE2-31-10; order GWE2-31-10; family MWDO01; genus MWDO01. The sequence goes on from JAGOCL010000018.1 coordinate 5,706, forward strand.
TCAACGACAACAACTACGACGACTATAATAGATAATGAAAAACCAACTATCCAAGAATTTACATTGTTAGGCGACTCTTCATCGGATAATTTGACGATAAATTTTGATATTGTCGCAAGCGATAATTTGGAAATAACGGGCTGGCATGTCGGTATAGATAGTTCTATTCCAAATTTAGCCGACGAGGCGTGGAACGAGGTAAAGCCCTCTTCATATACATTCGACGTTTCGACTAGTCCCGGAGTATATACAATATACTTACGGACGAAAGACGCGGCCGGTAATATAAGCGAAAGTAAGTCAATAATTTTTGAATATCAAGTAATCTCCTTAGCGGGATATGTGAAAGACGAAATCGGCAATCCGATATACGGCGCATTATTAAGATTGTATAATGAAGAATATGAATATTTAACTTCAAGCGATGTTATGGGGTATTATCAGTTTGTCAATAGTTCGTCGGGGACTTATTTTCTGGCAATAAAAAGGGACGGATATACCATATCGACTAAGATTGTAGTAATTCCTTAGTTAAAGTATGAATTTTGTTATTTATTTGAGCATTGTTAATGCTTAGACGAAATATATAGTTATTTTGGGGCGTCTTATTATAAGTTTGATGTTCCGTATTTATGATGGAGGAAAAAATGAAAGGTTTTTGTAAGATTTTTAGCGCGTTAATAGTAATAACGGCATTAATATCGGTTCCGGGGTGCGTTTTTAACAATATTGATGTCGAAAATGCGCAAAATGTTTTGAATGACGCCGTAAACGATAACAACGGTATCAGAGGAACGGTAAAAATAACCGGAATGAACGACGTTAGCGACTGCGTAGTAATCGTTGAAAAACAGATCGACGGTATAAAGACCGCGACGGTATTTAATACTTTATATAGAAGTATGAGAAGCGACAATTTATATCCGGAAGATATAAGAGTAATAAAGACCGATAAATATGGTAAGTTTGAAGCGACTGGGCTGTCCGAAGGTAAATATACAATAACCGTAAAGAAAGCCGATACGCTTGGCGCAATAGTAAAAGACATAGTTATAAAAAACGAGAGAGCGTTAGTCGATCTGGATATAGTCCTGACGGCGACGGGGCGTCTTACCGGAAATGTAAAACTATCGGATATGACGACCGATATGTTCGGTTCGTTTGTCTATGCTGAAGGGACGTCGTATATAGCGGCTACGGACGGAACCGGAGATTTCTGTATAAAAGATATACCGGTTGGGACATATAATATCATATTTTATCGTGAAGGGTATAATACCTATAGAAAAGTCGGAGTAACTATAACTGCGGCGGTAGATAATCCTACGGGGACGATCGAACTCGGTAAAATATCTAATAACGTCTATCTTTCAAACCTAACGGTATCAAACGGCGTATTGTCGCCGGCTTTCGATAAAGGTATAACTTATTACGACGTATCGGTCGACGACTCCGTTATCGGTATAGCGTTTACGCCCGAGTCGGAAGATATAAAGTCGACTATAAAGATAAACGGTATTACGGTCGCATCCGGAACGCAGTCGGAAGTAGTCGAGATAAAAGACGGAAGAAATGTATTTAGCATAGATGTAACGAGCGAGAATGGGGAGATGAGAAACTATATAACCGTAGTAACAAGATATAGCGCGTACTTGTCCGATTTGATTACTTCGATAGGCACATTAAATCCAGTTTTTAATAAAGACGTTAAAAACTACTCTGTGGAAATCTTAAGAACCTCTACAATGAATATTACAGCATTTGTGGATAGAAGCGATCTTTTAATAAAAGTTAGATTAAATAACGGAAGTTGGTCTCAATTAATTTCTGGCTTAGTTTCGAACGACTTTCAAATAACTTTAGGCGATAACACTATCGATATAATGGTAATAAACGACGTTAGCAACACCTCAAGTATCTACTCAATAATAATTACCAGGACGTATCTAAGTAGCGGATATGATAGAAACGCGCCAGGTAATTTGGGTGCTTTAGAATTTATGGCAATTGCTTCATCATGGGACGGGACGAAACTAGCGGCGGTTGTAGAAGACGGTTATATCTATACTTCAACGGATAGCGGAACTACTTGGACTGAACAAAAGAGCTCTGGTTATAGAAGGTGGTTCTCAATCGCATCGTCGTCTGACGGGACAAAACTAGCGGCGGTTGTATTTAACGGTTATATCTATACTTCAACGGATAGCGGAGCGACCTGGACGGAGCGAACTAGCTCAGGTATAAGGGGTTGGCGTTCGATAGCTTCGTCGTCTGACGGGACAAAACTCGCGGCGGGTGCAGATGGCGAGTATATCTATACTTCAACGGATAGCGGAGCTACTTGGGCAGAGCGAACAACCGCAGGTTCTAGGGTGTGGATTTCGATAACGTCGTCGTCTGACGGGACAAAACTAGCGGCTGTTGCATATAACGGATATATCTACACTTCAACGAATTCCGGCGCGACCTGGACGGAGCGAACTAGCTCGGGTATTAGGGGTTGGCATTCGATAGCGTCCTCTATCGACGGGACGAAACTAGCGGCGGTTGCGTTATCATCCGGTTATATCTATACTTCGACGGATAGCGGGGCAACTTGGACGGAGCGAACTATCTCGGGGGCTGCGAACTGGCGTTCGATAGCGTCGTCGTCAGACGGGACGAAACTAGCGGTTGTTGCAGATTATAGAAACATATATACATCAACAGATAGCGGGGCAACTTGGACGGAACAAACAAGCTCGGGTTCTTGGTGGTGGTATTCAATCGCATCGTCATCAGACGGGACTAAACTTGCGGCGGGTGTATATAACGGCAATAACGGCGGTTATATCTACACTTCAACAGATAGCGGGGCGACTTGGACGGAGCGAACAAGCTCGGGTTCTAGGGGGTGGCGTTCGATTGCATTGTCTTCCGACGGGACGAAATTGGCGGCTGTTGTAAACAACGGATATATCTATACATCAACGGATAGCGGAGCGACATGGATTGAACAAACAAGTTCGGGTATTAGGGTTTGGTATTCGATAGCGTCGTCGTCTGATGGAACTAAACTAGCGGCTGTTGTAACCAACGGATATATCTATACATCAACGGATAGCGGAGCGACATGGACTGAACAAACAAGCTCGGGTTCTAGGAATTGGTATTCGATAGCGTCGTCGTCAGACGGGACGAAACTAGCGGCTGTTGTAACCAACGGATATATCTATACATCAACGGATAGCGGAGCGACATGGACTGAACAAACAAGCTCGGGTTCTAGGAATTGGTATTCAATAACTTCGTCGTCAGACGGGACTAAACTAGCGGCTGTTGTAAACAACGGTTATATCTGCACTTCGTTAAACTCAGGGATAACATGGACAGGGCGAACAAGCGCAGGGTCAAGGCTGTGGAGTTCAATAACATCGTCTTCGGATGGGGCAAAACTAGCGGCTGTTGTAACCAACGGATATATCTATACTTCAACGGATAGCGGGGTAACTTGGACGGAGCGAACAAGCTCGGGTTCTAGGAATTGGTATTCAATAACTTCGTCGTCAGACGGGACAAAACTAGCGGCTGTTGTAGCCAACGGATATATTTATACATCTTCGGATTATGGGGCGATATGGAGTGAAGAAACAAGCGTAGGAGCTAGATATTGGAAATGCATAGCGTCTTCCTCAAACTGGGAGACGGTAGCGGCGGTCGAGTATGTTTCGAGGATTATTTTTGTCAGTAACAACGAGTAGGGGTGTCTATAGATCTGTCAGGTTTGTGAAAAAGCCTGACAGATCTGGCTAAATGACGAATATAAAAATATATAAATTATTAAGGAGTAAAAAAAAATGGAAATATTAAATCCGCCAAAAGGATCTTATAGTATAAACAATAAAAAAGAACATTATGAGTTTTTGGGAAAATTGATGAATTTCTTTGTATTAAATGATTCTAAATATTCATATTCAAAGAATGGAATAAAATATTTTGGATGGGCAGGACAAAAAATTTTAAATATTTTAAATGGAAAAATAGCGAGTTTATTTGATTTAAAATCCCCGCCGATTGTTAAAGTAAAAATGCGAGAAATACTAAATTATTTTAGAAATAATAAATTATGGGAACCGGATATAAAATACAGTCAAGAATATTTTGTATGTTCTGATCAAAATTCAAATTTAATTAATAATTGGTGTAATCATATAAGAAATTCTTTGGCTCATGGACTATTTGGAATATTCTTAAATGAAAATGACGAGGAGTACGTCTGGTTTCAAAATAAAGGTAATAAGAACAAAATTAATATGAGAGGAATAATAAAAAAAAGTAATCTCTTAAAAATCATCGATATTATTGAAACCGGGTATAAAGAATAAGGAGAATATCTTATGGAGAATTTCGGACTAAAATTTAGTTTATACGACTTCTTTGGATATTTTATTCCGGGATTTGTGAGTATTTTGCTGATATTACTAGCAATCTTTTTTTCCGATATTTATGGCGATAAAAATACTGACGGGAAATTAATATCTTCGGATATAAAGAACGAATATTCTATAAGTAATCTAAGCGATAAGATTTTTATTATTCTAAATATATATAAGGATTTATTTCTGAAAATTAAATTTGTATTATTCATTCCTATTGTTATTATTACCTACATTTTCGGTCATATTATTTATTCAGTTAGTATGGTAGTTTTATGTATTATTGATCGTATTCCGTGCTTTTTTAATTACAAATCTAAACTAAATAAATTATTTTGTGAGATAATTCAAAAAAATAAAATTAATATTGATAAAAAATATATATCTGAAGATTTTTATTATATTTCGTATGTAATAAAGAAAAATTCCGAATTATATCATTCAAGAATATTTGTTTTTTTAACATTTTATGGAATGGCTCTGGGACTTGGAATAATTTTTTTTGTTTTTACATTTATATTTTTAATAATCAATAATAATGACGGATTGATTTTTATGGCTTCCGGTATATCTTTATTATTTTTCGCTTTATCATTTTATGAATTCTATTTATTCAGAAATTACTACATAAAAAGCGTTTTTTCTTCATATTTAGTTTCCGATTTCGAGAAGTAAATATTGAGATGAACTCAATTTCCCGTCCCCCTTCTTTTTGGCAAAAGAGAAGGGGGAGGTTTAAGAATAAAGCTGTTTTAAATTTTATCCAACGCGGGGGTTGAGTTTGATTCAATCCGGCCAATTACGTTGCGTCAGACAACTTTCTTAACTCGCCTAACGCGCTCAAACCATTAAGAAGCAGTAAAAAAAAAACAGCCCTTCTCAATCATATAGATAAGAAGGGCTAATCAAAGCGTAAAACCGCCGAATTCTAACCAATATGTAAACTCATCGGATATATTCTAATTTTTCCCGTCCAATATAGAAGTTTTATTTTTCAAAAATGCGTCTGTGTCTTTGGTTATAATCTCGCTTTTCATCTTTACTTCGGGATACGCAAAGTCAAGAAAAAAGGTAGCCATATCTTTTTTCCTGCAAGACTTAACGGCGTCGCGGACCATCAAATAGCCAATCGCTACTTTGCAAGCCATTTCGACTACCCTTCTTGCGTGATACTCTTGAAAAGCCGGATCGTTTTTAGTTTTAATATGAGTTACTGCGTTTTCCAAAATCAAAGCCATATCCTTTACCTTATTATGAAGATCGTCCGCTCCGGTAAAATCAAAATCCTCTTCGTACTCGCGGATTCTTTCAAACAAAGTCCCCGATATAACCCCGCCTATTGCGGCGACTACCTGAAGTTGAGTCGTTCCTTCGTATATATTGGTAATTCTAGCGTCTCTGTAATGTCTTTCGGCGTTGAATTCTTTCATATAACCCGTTCCGCCATGAATTTGAATGCCGTCGTACGCTACTTCGTTAGCTATCTCGGTATTATACGCCTTAGCCATCGGGGTAAACAAAGCGGCGTAGTTCGTATATCTTTTAACTTCGCTTCGAAGTTCGTTGGCTTTCTCCGGATATTTCTCGACGGTATGTTCCAGCCCGTCCTTTATATCGACTATCTGCGCCGTTTCGTAAAGTAAAGCCCTTGCCGCTTCTACTTTCATACGCATTACCCCCAAAAGTTCGGAAACCGGTATCATCTCCTTAATCGTCTTTTTAAACTGGACTCTCTCTTTAGCGTATTTGTCCGCTTCGTAATACGCCGCTTCGGCGATTCCTAACGCCTGCGCCGCTATAGCCAGACGCGCTCCGTTCATAAGCGACATAACGTATCTGATAAGCCCCATTTTCCTTTTACCGACGAGGATCGCCGGCGCGTTGTTGAACTGTATCTCGCATGTGGGGGAACCGTGAATTCCCAATTTATGCTCTATTCTTCTTATCTTCATCTTGGAGTCTCTTTCATATAAAAACATCGAAAGCCCTCTACCGTCGCTAGTTCCCTCTTCGCTTCGCGCCAGAACTAAAGATATCTGCCCGCAACCGTTGGTAATAAATCTTTTAACGCCGTTTAGATACCATTTCCCCTCCTCGTCTTGAAACGCTTTGAGTTGGACGGCTTGAAGATCGCTTCCGGCGTCGGGCTCGGTAAGAGCCATCGAACCGGTTACCTCGCCTGAGCAGAATCTAGGAAGATATTTGGATTTGACGTCTTCGTCGCCAAACTTGTATATTGTTTCGGCGATATCCTGAAGTCCCAAAATATACATTAGCGACGCGTCGGCTCTCGAAACAATCTCGGTAGCGATAGTATAAATCGTTACCGGACAGTTAAGTCCGCCGTACTTTCTTGGAAGCGTAAATCCCATAAGGTCCGCTTTGGTAAGCATATCGAGCGCCTCGGCCGTCCCTTTGGCGTATTCAACCTCTCCGTTAGCAAGCGTAGCCCCAAATTCGTCCACATCTTTAGCCCTCGGCTCTATATAATTCCCCGATATATCTCCGACTATATCAAGAATTCTGTCGTAAGAATCTTTAGCGTCGGCGTTATTCTTTACGGCGTAATCATACTTGCCTTTATCCGCAAAGTTATCCTCTTTTAGTTCAATTATCCAATCGAGATTCATATTTTTAAATTGAAATTGAATATCGTCGTTATCTTTATAAAAATTTGGCATGGCGTATCTCCTTATTTCTTGTGAGCTTTGTAAACTTCGATGAATTTGGGAACGACTTCGTTCAGGTCGCCGACGATCCCGTAATGAGCTACGTTAAATATCGGAGCTCGAGGATCGCTATTGATCGCAACGATTCTAGAAGACTCGCACATACCGGCTAGATGCTGTATCTGACCGGATATTCCTACCGCAACGTAAAGCTTAGGTCTAACGGTAGTCCCCGTCTGACCGACTTGATGGTCTTTTGGTATAAATCCCGCGTCCACCGCCGCTCTAGAACCGCCGACAACCCCTCCTAGCGCATGAGCAAGTTCGCGGATAAGTTTGAAATTCTCCTTAGTCCCGACGCCCATACCGCCTGAGACTATGACGTTAGCGCCTTTGAGATCGACAAGTTTCTCTTGTTTGATTTTCTTTATAATCTCTGTAATTAATAATTCTTTTGGAAGATTCGGCTTGATTTCGACAATCTCCCCTTTTTTTGAACCATCCGGAGCATTCATCTTCATGACGCCTTCGCGAACCGTCGCCATTTGCGGCCTTTTGTCGGGCGACACAATTGTGGCGACGATATTTCCGCCGAACGCCGGTCTTATCTGATACAGAATGTTTTTATACTCTTTATCTTTTGAAGAATAATCTCCAATCTTCAGATTGGTGCAGTCCGCGGTAAGCCCGACTTTCAACTCGGAGGCGATCCTCGGAGCTATATCCCTTCCGGTTATAGTCGCGCCGTACAATACGATTTGCGGAGAATATTCTTTAATAAGGTCTGCGACAATTCTTGAATATGGAAGCGTCGTATAGTCTTTCAAGTTGGCGTCCTCGGCAAGATATACCTTGTCCGCTCCGTAAGAAAATACTTTTACCGCTAGGTCTTTAACGTTAGCTCCTATCAATACTCCCGCCGACTTTACTCCGAGAGTTTTGGCGAGATCGGCGGCTTTACTGACCAATTCCAAACTTACGTCGGCGATCTTACCCCCGTCCTGTTCTATATAAACCCAAACTTCGTTTGTTTTCATTCTTTTCTCCTTTTAGCTTATGATATGCTCGGCGGCGAGTTCGTTTATAAGAAGTTCGTAGCCGGTCTTAGAGTTGTCGATATGTTTTACCTCTTTAGCGCCGAGAATGACGCTGTCGATCTCTTTAACTTTTGTCGGACTTCCCGAAAGCCCGCACTGTTCGGGCTCGGCTTCTATATCTGCGACGCTCCATAGTTTGATTTTAACGTTTGATTTGTCTATCTCCGAAGTCTTAAGGTACTCTTCGTCGTAATTTTCCGCTTCGATTGGCGTTATCGCGTATTTATTTGCAAGAACTTTTTTTGCAGACGGAAACCTCGGCGTGTTGGCGTCGTTAGTTACCGTAATTAGAACGGGAAGTTTGGTTTTCAATATTTCAAAACCGCCGTCTATATTTCTCTCCGCCTTGATCGAACCGTCTTTTACCTCAACGATATTGCAAACGCAAGTAAGCTGGTTTATCCCGAGTTTTTCGGCGGTCTGCGGTCCTACCTGAGCGGTATCTCCGTCGATCGCCTGTCTGCCGCACAAAATTATATCATATCCTTTGAGCTTTTTTATAGCCATAGATAGGGCGTAGCTTGTCGCTAAAGTATCCGCTCCGGCAAATTTTCGATCGGAAATCAAAACCGCTTCGTCCGCCCCTCTGAACAGAGAATCTCTCAAAACCTGAGAAGCGTTTGGAGGCCCCATCGTAATAACGGTAATTTTACCGCCGTATTTCTCTTTTATCTTTAAAGCCTCTTCAAGGGCGTTTAAATCCTCGGGATTGAAAATTGCCGGAAGAGCCGCTCTGTTAACGGTTCCGTCCGGTTTCATAGCGTCCCCTTTGATATTGTGAGTGTCGGGAACCTGTTTAACCAACGTTACAATCTTAAGATCCATAATATTTCTCCTTATATTTATAGGAATGTTTGCAGTTTTTACGAATGAAGAAACTGTAAACCGTACTATTTCACATCAAAGCCGAGCAGTGAAATCCGCCGTCTATATAAATAACCATTCCGGTAACCATCTTACTCAAATCCGAAGCGAGATAGATAGCCGATCCGGCGATATCCTCCCCCTCTACGTGCCTTTTCATAAACGTATTTTTGATAAAACTGTTGTACATATGTAAAAAACCGGGGATGGAGCGAGCCGCTACGGTTCTCATCGGCGCCGGAGATAAAGCGTTCACTCTTATATTCTTCTCGCCGACTTCGTAGGCCAAGTATCTGACTGAAGATTCCAGCGCGGCTTTTGCGCATCCCATAGCGTTATACGCCGGAAGCGCTCTAACCGATCCGATATAAGTCAACGTCATAATCGAGCCGCCCCCTCTCTTCTCCATAAGAGGAATACAGTATTTGGACATTTTAATTAAAGTGAAACACGAAACGTCCATAGCCAGTTTAAATCCGTCGGAAGTCGAATTTGTAATTCCGCCGGCAAGCTCGTTTTTATTAGCGAAAGCTATTCCGTGTAAAAATATATCCAATCCGCCGAATTTTTTATCGATTTCGGTAAATAAATAATGAAGATGATCGTTATTTGTCGCGTCGCACTCTATCATCAACTCTGTATTGAGATTTTCGCTTAATTTCTCAAGCGTCTCTCTCAGTCGCGGTCCCTGATAAGTCAATATTAATTTCGCCCCCTGATCGGAAAATCCCTTCGCTATATGATAAGCGATCGAATTTTCG
>JAGOCL010000385.1 GCA_017998755.1 Spirochaetota bacterium
GAAGGAAGACCGTCCGATGAAGCAATTTTAAAAGCGAGATTGATAGACAGATCGATAAGACCTTTGTTTTCAAAAGATTTTTATCGCGAGGTACAAGTTATAATCAATATATTATCCAGCGATAAAACAAATCCGCACGACGTATTAGGATTAACCGCCGCCATAGCCGCTTTAGCCGTAAGCGACATTCCTTTTGATTGCTCTTTAGGCGGAATAAGGATGAGTTATGTTAATAATAATTTTGTCGTTAATCCAACTTATGAAGAAATTGAAAAACAATCGTTCGAACTTGTTCTTGCCGGAAACGACAAAAAGATCGTTATGATAGAATGCGCGGCAGATTGCGTTAAAGACGATTTGGTCGAGAAAGGTTTTGAAGAGTCTTTTAAACCTTTAGGCGTTATCTCTCAAGCAATGATAGATTTACAAAAAAATTACGGTAAGAAAAAAGCCGTCGTCGAGCCAAAAGCTGAAAACGCTGAAATTAAAGATAGAATATTTGACTTTGCAAATAAAAAAATTGACGAATTCTCAGCTAAACTTACGCAAAAAGAAGTAAAAAAGAACGATTACGACGAAATTGTAGTAAATCCGGTCGTCGCTCTATTTACGGATGAAGAACTTAAAGAAAAGTATCCCTTAAAAGAAGTAAAAGCTGTAATAGATAAAATATTCAAGAAAAAACTGCGAGAAAACATTCTTCTGCATAAAAAAAGAATAGACGGACGAGGAATAGACGATATAAGAGAAATTCAGATAAAATTAAATCCCGTTCCGAGAGTGCACGGCAGTTCTATGTTTATGAGAGGAGAAACTCAGGTATTAAATATACTTACTTTAACAGCTCCGGGACATGAACAAATTATCGAGTCTTTAGAGGGCGAATCGTTAAAAAGGTATATTCACCATTACAACGCGCCGCCATACTCTGTTGGAGAAGTCGGCAGATACGGCGGGGCCGGACGTAGAGAGATTGGTCACGGCGCTTTGGCTGAGAAAGCTTTAAAACCTGTTATTCCTCAACAGTCTGAATTCCCTTACGTTATGAGACTTGTATCTGAAGTTATGGGGCAAAACGGTTCTTCTTCAATGGCGTCGACATGCGCTTCTACGTTATCTTTGATGGCAAGCGGCGTGCCGATAAAATTCCCAATCGCGGGTATTTCAATAGGTCTTATTACCGGAGATACCGACGACGTTTTTCAAACGATAACCGATATTATGGGATATGAAGATTTCGGCGGAGATATGGATTTTAAAGTAGCAGGTTCTACCGAAGCCATTACGGCTATCCAGATGGATACTAAGATAAAAGGATTAACTTTCCCAATAATAAAACAAACGTTAAAACAGGCAAAAGCGGCGCGAAATAGAATTTTAGACATTATTTTCTCTTATATTAAAGAGCCCTCGTCTAATATTTCGCAGTACGCGCCAAAAATTGATTCAACGCAAGTTCCGGTAGATAGCATCGGAAAAGTTATAGGCCCCGGCGGAAAAACAATCAAGCAACTTTCAGCCGATTATAACGTAGAATTATCAATAGACGATAACGGAATCGTTAGTATTTCTTCTATGGACAAAGAATCAATCGATAAAGTAAAAAGAATTATCGATGGAATGACGAAAGATCCTGTTGTAGGACAGATTTATTCGGGTAAAGTTGTAAGATTGATGGATTTTGGAGCTTTCGTTGAAATATTTCCCGGAAAAGAGGGATTAGTTCACATATCTAAAATGTCAAAGGAGAGAGTTGCAAAAGTAACCGACGTTGTAAACGTTGGCCAAGTAGTGGACGTTAAATTATTGGAAATAGATTCGCAACAAAGACTAAATTTTTCTATGAATCTTGACGATAAAGAAACAAGCGGCAGACCTAATTTTAGTCAAAGACGAGAGGTCAGAACCGATAGAAGATAATTATTTGCGAGTGTAGTTCAATGGTAGAACACAAGCTTCCCAAGCTTGTTGCGGGGGTTCGATTCCCCTCACTCGCTTTTTTTTATTTTTTATTCCATAAAGTTTCTAGTTAGAACGTATCTTTTTTTAAACTAATCTGTCAAAATTTATTGCGAACTATCAGAGCGGATAGTAAGATCATAAAGGAAAAAATATGGATTTTAAAGACGATTTATTGGAAGATGAATTAAAAGATCTTGAAAAATTCGAAAAAAACGACGATGCGGAATTTCTGGTTAAAAAAAAATCAAAAAAGAACTACCAATTCGAACCGAACGAACTTCTATATCGAATTAAATTAACATATAATAATTATTCTAAAGTATATAAAACAAAAATTCAGAACTTAGCAAAAGATTCTTTAGTTATTATTCCGACTCAATACGGATCGGAGATAGGAATAGTTCAAGGCGTAATTACTAATATGGATGAAATTATGTCTCAGGAAGAGATATTGAGCGTTGTAAGAATAGCAACCGACGAAGATAAAGCTAAATATGAAAATAATTTAAAAAAAGAAAAAAACGCTTTTGAAATTACCGTAAAAAAAATAAAAGAGCATGGACTTGATATGAAACTTATCAACGTTCACTACTTTCTAGAAGATTCAAAGGTTTTATTTAATTTTACTTCCGACGGACGCATTGATTTTAGAGATCTGGTAAAAGATTTGGCTTCCATTTTTAAAACGCGTATTGAGCTAAGACAAATCGGAGTAAGAGACGAATGTAGGATTATGAGCGGATACGGGCAGTGCGGAAGACCTTTTTGTTGTTCAAACGTAGTCAACGATCTCGAACCTATAACTATCAAGATGGCCAAAGAACAAAATCTCACTCTTAATTCTTTAAAAATCAGCGGGACTTGCGGCAGACTCTTATGTTGCCTTTCTTATGAATATAAAACTTATCAAGAAGAAAAGAAGAAATTTCCTGATATCGGAACAAAAATTAAGATAAACAACGAAGTTTACGTCGTAAACGAAGTAAACGTACAGACAAAAAATATCAAACTTTACGAGGAAAAAGAAGGAAGATTTATTTACATAACTTTAAATAATCTCAAGTACGATTCTTGGAAGTCGGGTTGGACTTACGTCGAAAAATAATCTTAGATATCTGGCGGTAAAACTCTAAAAGCTTTTCTTATTTCAGCTTTATTTCCGTAAAAATCCTCGGTTATGATGTGGAATCCAACCAAACCAGGCAGAGAATTGAAATCCATTAGAAAATACTCGTTCTCGACGCCGCCGGAATATATATCTTCATATTTAAAATCCGTATCGCTTAAAAAAAGGTTATTATCTGACTTTCTTAGATAATCAAATTTA
>JAGOCL010000386.1 GCA_017998755.1 Spirochaetota bacterium
CAATCTTGCTTTTGAGTCGAAATAATTATCCCATGTTTTATGATAATCAAGATGCTCTGTGGTTATATTTGTTACGACGGCGACGTCAAAAAAAGCCATAGCAAGTCTACCCATAGCTAAAGAGTGAGATGTGGTCTCGACGATAACGTAGTCTATGTCTTTAAGTTCGTCGCCCGACAAGAGTTGATAAAGCTCTTGCGAGCTGGGAGTCGTAGTATGGAAACCTGTGTTAACAAATTTATTGTTTACAAACATTCCTAATGTCGATATAGCCGCAGTTTTTTTGCCTAATTTTTCTAAAATATGATAAATAAGCGAAACCGTCGTCGTTTTACCGTCTGTGCCTGTAACTGCGATATATTTTTTTTTGTTCCAGTCTATTTTTGCTAAAGGCAGGAGATTGGAGTTTAAAAAAGCCGATTTCTCGGAAGTCGTCATATTGCCCGATAAATACTGTTTTATAAGTTTGTCGGTTAGATTTCCGACTTCATATATTAATACGTCTTTATCTTTAAAATATATTCGTTCGGGGTGATCTTCTCTGAAAGCGCTTGAATAGATATATAAACCGATTTTATTACTATCTATTTTTTGGAGAAACCCCAAAGCGTTATCTCCGATTAGTATATTATTTTGTATTCCCAGAGCTTTTATTCTCTCATTTAGGGTTTTATCCGTTCCATATACTTCATATCCCAAATTTATATAATACTGCGCTAATAGAGAAGCGCCCTGACCGCCGATACCTGAAATAAAAACTCTCATTTGATAACGCTCCGAATGATTTTAAGAAAGAATACTTAATTTGTAAATTTCATTCTACCGTCTATTACGGGTTTTACAGTCTTTTTAGCGGTCAAATAGTCGTATAAGACTTCGCGGGTTAAGTTATAATAGTCAAACCCCTTTTTTTCTTTAAATAACTCGTAACCGTCGCCGCCTATCGCTAACCAAGAATTAATAGCTACTTTATAAGACTTGTCTTTATTCAGTTGAGTTTTGTTTAGGTATAATTCGTAAACTTCGCCGCTAGAGTTATACATAAATTTTATGCCTCCGACTTGCAGAAAACTTCCATATCCTTTTCTGCTTATCGAATATTCTAGAATTTTGATAATCTCTTCGCCGGTTAAATTTATCGTTACTACGGAGTTATCGTATGGGATCGCTTTATCAAGACTTGTCCTATTAATTGTATTATCTAGCGATTCTTTGTAATTAATCCCCCCGGAGTTCTGAAGCGCTATGTCTGCCTTTGTATAATCCAAAATCGCGTCGCATAATAGATTGCCGAATTCATTCTCTTGAGTCCTGACAGTTTTTAGATCGATCGACGACCCGTCTGTTATTGTCGCAATTTTACCGGAAAGGACTTTATCTTTATTTTTCATCGCTTTTTCAATATTTAATAATGTTTTTTCATCTTCGGATATTTTTTCTCCGACGAGAGTTCCGTTTACTTTATAATTAACCGGATGACTTGCGTACTTATATGACTTAATCTTTTTATCCGTTATTAGGAGATCTATCTCTCCTACATACAAGCCCCATTTCATCGTTTGAAAAATCGGAATTCCGTTAACGACTTCAGCGTCCGAAAAATTTAACCCCGTTCTACCGTCGATGATAAGATCGATTCCTTTTATACTGTTCGCTAAAGTTCTACTTCCTATATTTGAGTCGTCGGGATAATAACCTAAATGCGTTAGGGCAATGATAATATCGACTTTCTGCTCTTTGAGTTCGTTGATAGCGTCTTTTGCGGCTTTTATCGGATCTGATATGAGATAATCGTTTTTATACTCGGAAGGTATTAAATTACGCGCGTCTTCCGATATTACGGAAAAAATACCTACTTTAATACCGTTATATCCCCCAAATTTCTTTATATTATAACTGTCGCTTAGATGTTCTTCCCGCTTTGTTAAAGTGGTCGTTGAGACGTTAGCTGAGAGATAATAAAACTCAGCCGTATTGTTTATCGCTTCAAAATCAGATTTGGAGCGTTGCAATTCGGTTATACCGATAGCCGCCGCATCGTATAGAATGGAATTATAGCCGGCTATATCCGTCGCTCCGTTAAAAAGGTTTGATTCGGGCCTTCCGTTAAATATACTTCCAGTATCCAGTATTAAAACGTTGTTTTTCTTTCTATTACCCGCTAATTTTGATATAAGAGTAGCTCGCGCCGGAATTCCTCCTTGGTCGTCGGCTTCCATATTTCTGAATTTTAAAGGGCGTCCGTTATTATCGCAAGTAAATAAAATCTTAAGATTTATTGAGTTAGAAAAAGAAAAATAATTTGTAAAGCAAAATAAACTAAGGAAAATTAACGTTAATATTCTCATTTTATCCTCATAATCGTATTAATTAAAAAATTATTCTTATTATATATCGTAAAAAATATCAATTCAAATTAAATTTATCTTTATTTTTTTACTTCGATTTATCTATTATTTTACTTTTTGTATTAATATCGTATAGACTTTGGTTCTTTTCGATAAATTCATTTATTTTATCATATCCGTCGAAAAAATCTCCCGAGTAAATTACCAGCGGTATATTTGGAAAAAAATCTAACTTTTTTGAAATGTTATAAATGTTTTTTTTATTTTCTGCGTATTCTAAAGGATAATAATAAAAAACTTTATTTAACTTTTGCGATAATTTTGATAATTCTTTAGATACAACTAAGCATTTTGGGCAACTTCTATAAGAAAACATAGTAATAAAATTTTTGTCGCTTAAAGTTTTTTCATTGAGATTTTTTTTAAAGATAAAAATTTCGCTATCAGATTCTTTTTCGTTAGGAGGTAAAACTTTACCTTTTATTTGAAAAGATATTTTAGAATTACCCTCGTCGTTTGAATATATTTCCAGATATTTTGAGATGCGGCCTTCGTATTCTTTGGTAGACATTTCAAATTTAACCATTAGCGATTTGGAAGGATTTATAAAGACCTCTTTCA
The DNA here is from genome assembly GCA_017998755.1 of Spirochaetota bacterium. Taxonomy (GTDB): domain Bacteria; phylum Spirochaetota; class GWE2-31-10; order GWE2-31-10; family MWDO01; genus MWDO01. The sequence continues at coordinate 2,970 of JAGOCL010000386.1, forward strand.
TCGGCGTAAAAATTGATTCGGAATTTGAGCTAAACGTTATTTTTGCGGTATCGGCGCCTGAATTCTCAAAAAATATTTCGCCGCTTATTATTTTTCCTCCGTTAACCTCGCCGAAATCAAAAACCAACGGCGATACGGTTATTTTTGGTTGAGGAAAACATAAAAGACTAAATAACAGGAAGGTTTGTATTAAAAATATTTTTTTCATCGATTTTATAATAATATACAAAGAGTTTTTTTAAAAGAGATTTGTTGAATTTTTTATATTTTGCGCTATTATAAAGAAAAATAATTGGAGA